>JAAXIW010000094.1 GCA_012270135.1 Brevundimonas sp.
CCGCCCTGACCTCTGCCCCGTACCTGACCCCAGCCGCCCTGGGCCGGGGTGCGAGTTCGAACCGCACCGGCCGGTTCGAAGCCTACAAGGTCGAGGCCTTCGATGACGGCTGGACCGCCGACGACGCCCCCGCTTCCATCCAGGTCGAGACGACGGTCGCCCCGCTCCGCTCCCGCACCATCATCAGCCGGAACCAGAGCCCCGACGTCGGCTTCGAACGTTCCATCAACACCTACACAGGTTGCGCCCATGGTTGTTCCTACTGCTACGCTCGCCCGTCCCATGCCTACATGGGCCTATCCCCGGGCCTGGATTTCGAGAGCCGGATCTTCTTCAAGCCCGACGCCGCGCGTCTCCTGGAACAGGAGCTGTCAGCACGCAAATACGTCTGCAAACGCATCCACATAGGTGGCAACACCGATCCCTATCAGCCGGTGGAGCGCGACCTGAAGATCACGCGCGGCGTGCTGGAGGTAATGCAGCGCTTCAGCCATCCCTTCAGCATCATCACCAAGTCGGTGCTGATCGCCCGCGACGCCGACATTCTTGGGGCCATGGGGCGCGAAGGACTGTGCTCGGCCTTCATCTCCATCACCACCCTGGACAGGGGCCTAGCCCGAGCGATGGAGCCCCGCGCCTCCACCCCGGCGAAACGGCTGGAGGCCGTCAGCCGCCTGGCCGACGCGGGCTGCCCGGTGGGCGTCGGCTTCGCCCCCGTTATCCCCGGTCTGAACGATCACGAGATGGAAGCAGTGCTGGAGGCCGCGAAGAAAGCCGGCGCCACGAGCGCCATGTATGTGACTCTGCGCCTGCCGCTGGAGATCAAGGACCTGTTCCGCGAATGGCTGGCGGACGCCCGCCCCGACCGCGCCCGGCGCGTCATGTCCCTGATCCGCCAAACCCGAGGCGGCCGCGACTACGATCCCGACTGGTCCCAGCGCATGAGGGGAACCGGCCCGGTCGCAGACCTGATCGCGTCCCGTTTCAAGGCGGCGGTGAGACGTTATAGTTTGGATAGTCCTCGCCGAACTCTCGACGAGAGCCGCTTTCGCGTTCCAGCCGATGCAAGAGCTCAACGAGATTTGTTCGAATAGCAAGCTTAGGCGCCGCTGCGCGCCAGTTTGAAGGACACTCCAGTTTCCCAGTGCTTCAGGAACTGGCGTAGCGATTATCGACTTCTGCAGATGCGGAGCACGCCTTCCTAGCCTTCTTGGGCTCTATCATCCGACCAGCACAGCTCGGACCCCTCAGTCTTGCGCTTGGCGCGCGTCTTACCACAATATCTTGACGCGCCCTTGAACCCGTGACACGAATCGGCTCAAGAATGAGGGTAGGTTAACAGCCCCTTTCCCTGCCCTGCGACTCGGCACATAAGCTGTCGATATGGGTTGGGCTACGGCTGTTCCGATTCCATTCAATTCGATCGACTGCCCGCGCTGAGTAGGGGCGCGGCCTGCGTACCAGATGATGGAGCGTGGCTACTGAATTGAGCGTGAACATGGTGGGGAGAGGACGACCGTTCCCGACTGGCAGGTCTTAAAAGAAGGCCGCCCTCTCTCCGATACCGACTCATTCCGGGTCGGCGGCGCGATCTTATGCATCGCGATCGCGTGCGCACAACCGTCGCCGCGATGGAGCGCCTTCCCGGATCATTCCTCTGAACCGAAAAGGCCCCTCTTTATGAACTCCGGCGTTGCTTACCGCTGCACCCTTCCCGATACCGCGTTCGAGTCCGCATGGGACTCGATCAAGATGGACCAGGCCATCAAAGATCGCCTGATCGCGCAGGCGATGCTCGCCCTGACCGTGCGACGGTCAGTCTCCTTCGACGTGGCGCCCTTGCACGGCCTGATGGTGCTCGCTGGTCCTCCGGGGACCGGCAAGACCACCCTCGCCCGAGGCTTGGCGACCAAGGTCGCGGCCATGTTGCGGCCGTCCAAGGTCAACTTCCTGCAGATCGATCCCCACGGCCTCGCCAGCGCCTCGCTGGGCAAGAGCCAGCAGCAGGTGGGGACCCTCTTCAACCAGACCATCCCCGAAGCCGGCATGGGCGGCTTCGCCGTCGTCCTCCTGGACGAGGTCGAAACCCTTGCGGCCGATCGCAAAAAGATGAGCCTGGAAGCCAATCCGGTCGATGTCCACCGGGCCACCGATGCGGTGCTGGCGAGCCTCGACCTGCTGACTCAGAAGCACAGGAACATCCTGCTTATCGCAACCACCAACTACCCTCAGGCGGTCGACGACGCCTTCCTCTCGCGGGCTGATCTTATCGAACACATCCCGCCGCCCAACGCCGAAGCGCGTGCTGAAATCATCCGCGACACCCTGGAAGGCCTCGGTCGCCAATGGCCGGCGATTGCCGGCTTGGCGCGGGACATGGGTCTCTTCGTCAGCGCCTCCAATGGCATGGACGGTCGGCGCCTCCGCAAGGCCGTGGTGAGCGCCCTCGCCGGCTCGCTCGCGACGGCGCGCGACCCCAATCTCCTGTCGAGCCAGCAGATTCTGGCGGCACTCAAGGCGGCGGCTCAGGCCGGGAAGGAGGTGGGCCGTGAAGCTGCGTAGGGACATCGCCGCCGTGCCGTTGCGAACCGGGGCGGAAACTTGGGCGGAAATCGTGAACCTGATTACTCATCCAGACTCGGTGGACGCCGGACAATTGACGGCCGCCGCCAGCGTCATGGCGAGCCTGTTGTCGGAGGATCACTATGCGGATCACCCGCTGACGCTCAAGGGCGACGGTCACCGCCTAGTGATCTACGGAGCCTACGGTGCCGACGCCCTCAGCCTCGGCAGCGAGGTGGTGCCGCTGGATTGGAACCCGACCGGCAAGCCGTGGACCCTCTATGTCCCGTGCGATCCAGCGGATCTAGATTGGGTTGCTGAGACTCTGAAGAGCCGGGCGCCGCGTCTGGTCGTCCACGCCCTGGACGAAACTCCGGCGGACGCCGAGGGCGCGTCCGGAGCCCAGGCCAGCGCCCAGCCAGCTCTGACCATTGATTGGGGAGCCGCGCGCTGATGGCCGTCTCCACCTTCACCTATACCCGCACCCACACCGCCGCCTTCGTGGCCGACCATATCCGCAACCAGCTGAATAGGATCATCCAAGCTGCGGGCCTTTCCCCCGCCCAGCTCGTCGACGACTGGACCGTGGTAGGACCGGCTGTCCGCACCTGGCTGCAGAGTGGCCACCTCAAGGTGGTGACCATCGAGTTCTTCAAGCCAGGCTCCAGCACGCTCCAGCTGCGCTGGGACTTCCCCGTCACCTATGACGGAAGCGGCGTCGATGACGACATGTGGGTGGACCGCGACCATGTCCAGCGCACGATCGATAAGGTCGGCCGACCCCCGGCGGGATGCGTCTACCGCATCATCCTGACCAGCCAACGGGGCCGGCCGGACGTCGCCGGCATGTCCAGCGCCTCGCACCTCGCGACCACGGGACTCGTTAGCCGTTCGACGGGGACGGCGATCGCCACCCACGACATCACCGCCGGTCTCAACTACTGGAGGCCCGCATGAGCAAGGTGAAGGACGCCTTCGCGACGTTCAAGAGCCGTCTGGAGCTGACCCAGACCGAAAAGGACGACGCGAGCCGCCGCCAGAAGGATGTCCGCGCCAAGGTGCAGGCGGCCTTCGACGTCGACCACGACTTCCTGACCGGATCCTACGGCCGGCACACTAAGACCAAGCCGCTCAAGGACATCGACATCTTCGTTTGTCTCGGCGCCAAGGAAGCGCACCGGCGCAACGCCCATCCGAAAGGCGTGCTCGACGATCTGGAGGCCTGCCTGGTGGACGCCTATGGGCGGGATCAGGTCGAGCGGGACCGGCGCTGCATAACCGTGTGGTT
The DNA here is from genome assembly GCA_012270135.1 of Brevundimonas sp. Taxonomy (GTDB): domain Bacteria; phylum Pseudomonadota; class Alphaproteobacteria; order Caulobacterales; family Caulobacteraceae; genus Brevundimonas. The sequence continues at coordinate 3,851 of JAAXIW010000094.1, forward strand.
CGAAAAACGTCACCAGACCCAGCACGAGGAAGGCAAGGTCGTTAGTCTCGACGTCGTACCCGCCTTTGAGTCCGGCTCGGACTACGAGATCCCGGACGAACAGCTCGGCAAGTGGATCAAGACCAATCCCGCCACTCACAACGACCTGACGACCGCCAAGAACAAGGCGTTGGGAGGCAACTGGGTACCTCTGGTGAAGATGCTGAAGAGCTGGAACCGGGCCAACGGCAAGCCGATCGAGCCCGGGTTCCTCATCGAGGTGATGGCGCTCGATCTGGTCGACGGCCCGTTCAACACCTTCCCCGACGAAGCCCGGCGGTTCTTCGCTGCGGCGCAGGCCAGCGTGGGCGACATCTGGCCGGACCCGGCGGGTCTCGGCCCACCTGTGTCGGACGAGATGACGCCCGCCAAATGCGCCGCCGCCCGGCAGACCCTTCGGGACGCCGAGATGGCGGCGACCCGGGCCTATCGCGCCGAAACTCAGGGGAGCGAGGGGGAGGCCGTCCGGATATGGAAGTCGATCTTCGGCGACTTCTTCCCGGCGTCCTGACGCGTCACGCCGATGAGCCGGCGTCGCGTACCCGCGCCGCGACGCCGGCTTTCATGGCCCGCTCGAGATAGGCCCGGCGCAGTTCGTACAGTCCCGGCATGATGAGCGGACTAGACACTCGCCGCGCGTACAGGGCGTTCTGAACGCTGCGGGCGGCCTCCTCGGCATCATCGGGAGACATGGCTCCGGCTTCGATCCGGGACAGAAAGCCCTCCAACTCAGCCTTCGTCTGATCTTGGCTTTCGGCGGTGTCCTTCTGGCGAAAATGCTCGCGTACTGACCAGACCAGCACCGGCGCGACCGGCATGCAGGTCACCGCGAACTCGCTTAAGGGCAGTCGGGTCCACCAGCAGGCCGTCAGGAAGGCAGTAGGGATGAACCAGGATAATCCGAGCGCGATCGAGCCGTTGAAGCGTCGAAGTGTGGCGTCGTACCAAAGGCTGCTACGCTGGCACAAAAGCCGACCCGCCTCCAGGCTCGTCTCGCCCGTTTCGGTCGGATACCAGTCGACGATGCCCTTGTCGTCGTGACGTCGGCTCCAGGCCTCTGCGGCGGAGTCGATCATCTCCGGATCAGGACGCTTGCCCGCGCTTAGGGTATTCCAGGGCAGGCGCAGCACAGCGCAGTCGAAGCATTCGGCGATCTTGGCGCCATTGCGCACGAAGCGCCGCTGGGCGCGATCCAGCACCGTGATGTCGAGGATCGTCACCAGCAGGCTGAAGAAGGCGACCGTCGAGCGCAGCTGCTCCATGAACAGGCCAGCGACCGCCCCGATGACTGGCAACAGGACGGTCAGCACCAGTTGCGCGATGAACATCAGTTTCGCACGATGGAACATCTCCTGACGCGCACGCATCAGCTTGAGGCTATCGGGCAAGTTCTGGCGGACCGGGATATCGTTCATGGAGATGAGGATGTGTGCAAGGCGGACAGACTACACGCTTGTGCGGGCGGCAGCATCCCGAGCCTGAGCTGGAAAGCGCGGGGCGGGCTGCCTACGTCGCTGTGCGCCCCGAACCGCTTCTAGCAGATGCTGCTGCGAATTCGCCCGCGCGACGCCCTTCGAGGCGGACGGCCAGACAGCCCTTACACACGAACCCGATGAGGACGACTGACGTTGTCAGGCGATCGGTCGATCGGCGCTCGTCCGTGGGAGCGGCGTCCGGGGTCTCGGCGGATTGAGCCACGCCTGGACGGGGCGGTCGAAACCGTAGCGGAAAATCGCCGCGCCGACGAAGGCCGTGATCAGGCCGGCTGCCCAGACGCCCCAGCGCACAGCCAGCGACCAGTCCGCTTGACCGAGTGCGTCGAACGCGCCGAACCAGACGATCCGGGTTACCTCATTCGTGAGAAACATGGCGAAGGCCATCAGGCCGAGTTGCTCGATCAAACGCGACGGCCGCGCCACCGGCAGGGCTCCGGCCGCCCAGATCAGGATGGTCAACAGGATCAGCGAGATCAGGGCGAGGTCCCCGATCGCCTGCGCCACGACAAAGCCGGCCATGGCGGCCAGACCGACGCGCCCGGCCCATCTCGGCGCCACATAGCGGCGCGCGCCCATCAGGGCGGCGGCCATCCCCAGCAGAAACAGCGGCAGCGCCCGGACGAAGCCGAACCGCAGGGGAAGGCGGAAAAGGGGATCGCCAAGCCAGCTCCGGCTGGCCCAGTCCGCGACCAGCAGCAGGACCACCGCACCGACCACGACGGTCCCGGGGCCCAGCCGCCAGAGGGCGCGACAAATCCACGGCAGGAGGAGATAACAACCCAATAGGGCGGACAGGGTCCAGGTGGGCGCATTCCAGCCTTGGCCGCCGGGTACGCCATAGGCTTGCATGAGCAGGGCCTGGGCCGGCAGCTGGCCCCAGTCGAACCACTGCGGATTGCTCGGTGCGATCCCGGCCAGAGCGGCCGCCGCGACGAGCAGCGCCAGGGTGCCGATGACCACCAGATGAGACGGGACGATGCGCAGAAGGCGTTGGCGCACATAGGATCGCAGCGGGATCGTCCGGCCTGCGAAGCCGTCGCCGTAGATCCTGGCGAGGACATAGCCGGAGTCGATGATGAAGAAGTTCGTCAGCAGATAGCCGCGGTCGAAGACGGGATGAACCTCGCCGAGCGCAACGGGCGCGGCCTCGCGGAAATGGTAGAGGATGATCAGGGCGGCCGCGACGAAGCGCAGGACGTCGAGCCATCCCCCGCGCGCGATCCGAACCGGAGCCTGCGTGGTCGCCTCCCCGACCGTCATCCGTTGGACCCGACAGAACCGCCGTCGCCTGAGATGGTGTGCCTGTGGGGGTTGAGGCTGATCTTGTCGCGGCCGGTGTACAAGGCCGCAGATCCGAGAAGGCAGACCAGTGCCATGATCACGGCCATCAGCCGGCCCGTAGGGTCCTTTGCCGCCATACGGAACGTCAGAGCGCTCAACGGCAGCATCACCCCGCCGAATGCGACGTATAGGGGGATCCGATAGGTCGTCGCCAAGGGGACGGCCACGCAGAAGACGACGAGAGCGGCCGTCAGGCTGACCCCCACCGCGATCAGTGTGTCCCGGATCGGGCGAAACGGCGCCGGCGGACGGGGGCGCCGGGACCGGCCCCGGGCGCGGTATTTGCCGGGACGCCAGCGGGGCACCCGGCTGTGAATCGTGGACCGCTTCGAGCCCATCGGCCTAGTTCGGCCGGCTCTCGCGGGTGGCCAGCCACACCCGCATGCGGACGATCTCCGCCTCCTGGGTCCGGATGACCTCCTGGGCGAGGCCGCGTACCTCCGGATCGGAGCCGTGCTCGAGCGCGATCCTGGCCATGGCGACCGCGCCCTCGTGGTGGGCGATCATGCCACGCATGAAGTCGACGTCGGCGTCGCCGCTGTACTCGATCTCCATGGCCGAATGCATCCGGGCGTTGGCCTCCTTGTAGGACCGGGTCGCCGGGCTGTCGGCCGCCGCGTCGCTGTGGCCAGCGTGTTGATCGATGGGCCGGGCATCGACCGCTGGGGTCGCGGACGGTCTCGCGGCCTGGCGGGACAACATGCCGAAGCCGAACACCGAGACGAGAAGGAAGAGCGCGATCACGCTGACCCATCCGATGCGTTTCATAGGGTTCTCCTGTGCTTGGGGTTTACGAGTTCACGCGGCCTCTCGCGGGCCGCGCCAGGCGAGCAGACGCAGCGCGTTGAAGACGACCAGCAGCGTCGACCCCTCGTGGAGGGCTACCGCCGGACCGATGCCGAGCCCGAAGATCGTCGCCGGAACGAGGAAGGCCACCACGCCGAGGCTGACGAACAGATTCTGACGGATGATGCGGCGGGTCTGCCGGCTGAGGCCGACGGTGAACGGCAGCTTGGACAGGTCGTCGGCCATCAGGGCGACGTCGGCCGTCTCCAGGGCGACGTCCGATCCGGCCGCACCCATGCCGACCCCCACGGACGCCGTCGCCATCTCCGTGGCGTCGTGGACCCCGTCACCGACCATGGCGACCGAGGCCTCCGCCCGCAGTTTCTTGATGGCCTCGACCTTGTCCTCCGGCATCAGGTCGCCCCAGGCCTCGGTCAGGCCGACCTGCCCGGCGACCGCCTGGGCGGCCTTCTGATGGTCGCCCGAGATCATGATCATCCGGCGGATGCCGAGCGCGCGCAGCGCCGTCAGCGTCTCGCGCGCCTTCGACCGGGGCGTGTCCAGAAGCCCGATGATGCCGAGGTCCTTGTTTCCCTGCCGCACCACCATGAGGGTGCGGCCCTCGTTGCGCAGGGCGGCGACGGCGATCTCCGTATCGGGGCCGAGCGGCGCGATGCCATCGGCGCCGAACATCTCCGGCTTGCCGATCCAGATCTCCTCACCCTCCAGCCGGGCGGTGACACCTTTCCCCGTCAGGCTGCGCAGATCCGTCGCGGTTCGCGCGGGCGCGGTCGCCAGGCGCTGGCTTCCATCCCGGACGATCGCCTCCGCGAGCGGATGGTCGCTGAGCCGTTCGACGGCGACGGCGATCTTCAGCAGTTCGTCTTCGGTCGTCTGGCCGAAGGGCACGACATCGGTGATCCGCGGCTTGCCTTCGGTGAGGGTCCCGGTCTTGTCGAAGGCGATGGCGTCCAGCGCGCCCAGGTTCTCCAACGGCGCTCCGCCCTTGACCAGGACCCCGGCCCGGGCCGCCCGGGCCACGCCGGACAGCACCGCGCTGGGCGTGGCGATGGCCAGGGCGCAGGGGCGCGCCGCCACCAGCACCGCCATCGCGCGGTAGAAGCTGTCGCGGAACGGCTCGTCGACGACCACCCAGGCGAACAGGAGGACGAAGGCCAGACCGAGGACCAGGGGGACGAAGACGCGCTCGAAGCGGTCGGTGAAGCGCTGCGTCGGCGACTTCTGGGTCTCGGCCTCGCTGACCATCCGTACGACCTTGGCCAGGGTCGTGTCGTTAGAGCGCCGCGTCGTCTCGATCTCGATCGCGCCGCCGCCATTGATCGTGCCGGCGAAGACCACCGACGACGCCACGACCGATGCGGGCCTGGCCCGCGCCTCCTCGGCGTCCGTGACCGGCTGCTTGTCGACCGGGATGCTCTCGCCGGTGACCGGCGCCTGGTTGACGCTGGACGTGCCCTTGCTCACGAAGCCGTCGGCCGGCAACCGCTCGTTCGGCCGGACGACGACCAGGTCGCCGATCTCCAGCTGCTCCACGGGCAGTTCGACGACCTGATCGCCGCGTCGCACATGGGCGGTGCGCGGCGCCAGGGCCGCCAGCGCCTCGATCGCCTTCTTGGCGCGGCCCAAGGCGTAGTGCTCGAGCGCGTGCCCCAGGCTGAACAGGAACAGTAGCAGCGCCCCCTCCGCCCAGGCGCCCAGCGCGGCCGCGCCGGCGGCCGCCACCAGCATCAGGGTGTCGATCTCGAACCGCTTGCGCCGCAGGTTTCCGATGGCTTCGCCGACCGTGAACCAGCCGCCCAGGGCGTAGGCGATCAGGAAGAGCGCGAACGGCAGCACCTCCGGGAGGGCCGGAACGAATTTCTCGATCAGCCAGCCGACCGTCAGGGCGACGCCGCTCCCCACGGCGAAGATCAGCTCCGTGTTCGGCCCCAGCACCCCGCCATGGCTATGGTCATGGCCGTCGCCCTCGGAATGGCCGTGGTCGTGTCCGTCGCCCTCGGCGTGTCCGTGATCGTGGCCGTCTTCCGGATCGTGCCTCGACGCCGCGTCCGGCGCCGCTTGCGGGGCCACGTCCGGGACCGCTTGCGGCGCCGGCCCCACAGCCGCTGGCGGGCTGGCGACGGCCGACGTCGCCGTCAACTTGAGACCAAGAGACGCCAGGCGCCCGACCAATCTCGCCCGGCGCGTGGCCCGGCGGTCGAACTCCAGACGCAAGGCGCCCGCCGGATCCAGCGCGGCTTCGATGATGCCGGCTTCCTCGCCCAAGGCGACCGCGAGCGTGCGGGCGTGACGCGCATGGCGGACGCCGTCCACGCGTCCCGTCAGATGTCCGAACCGCTCGCTGACCTCGGCGCCGGCCTGCCGCGCCCGCCGCCTGACCTGGGCCAGCGACAGCAGGTCCGGATCGTAGTGGATGCAGAGCTCCGCGCCGTCCGCGCCTTCGACCAGATGCGCCTCGGACACGCCCGCCTCGGCCTGCATGAGGGCGATGAGACGGCCCACGCATCCATCCTGGGCGTCAGGCGCGTGAGGAAGGAGGACGGGAATGTTGAGCCGGAGGGTCTTCGGCATGATCGGGCCTCAGGGGAAGTCGCGGGTAAGGTTGGAGCGCTCAGGGATGAGAAGACCGGCGCCTTGCATGGCTGCGCCCGCGGCGAAGGCGGCGAGGGCCAGGATCGCGCTGAGCAGGGTGACGAGACGTTTGCGATCCACGTCGACCTCCTCAGGGCAATGCGACGACGGCGTCGAGCCAGCCGATCGCCTGGAGGCGCTCCAGCCCTTCGAACACGGGCAGCGCCAGGAGGAAGACAAAGCCGTCGCGGACGGTCTTGAGGAAGAACGACGGGCGGACCGACAGCTCCGGCTCGTCCCGCCAGAGGCGAGGATCCGGAAGGAAGCGCGGGGTCCGCTCGTAATACCTCCGGTAGGTCTTGCCGAAGGCGGTCCCTAGGTAGCTCTCCTCGCGTCTCGCGACGATCAGGAAGACCGCCCAGCAGGCCAGGGCGAACGCGAGGCCGACGCTGAGGCTGCCGGTCTGGGCGCCGACCCCGAAGGCCCCGATGACGCTGAAGACGTAGAGCGGATTGCGGCACAGGGAATAGGGTCCGCTGGTGACGATCACCTGCTTCTTGCGCCCGCCGATGTATAGGGAGCACCAGGCGCGTCCGAGCACACAGACCATGATCGCCACCAGGCCGAGATGCTCGACCGGGTGTTCGAGCCCGGGCAGCGCTCGCACGAGAGCGGTCCAGGCCAGCAGGGCGAACAGGCCAGCGGCGATGAAGAGTTTCCGCCACCGCTGGACCGAGGCGATGTCGATCAGGGGCGGGCTCATGCGTCCGCCTCCGCGCCGTCGCGTCGCGCGGCCCGGGCGTCGCCGAGGATGTCGAGCCCCCCCTTTGCCGCGATGGCCGCGACCAGGACGCCGACCACCAAGTCGGGCCAAGCCTGGTCCAGCCACATCACCAGACCGCCGGCGACGAGGATGCCGCCGTTGGACGCGAAATCATTGAGGCTGAAGGTCTCGGCGGCCTTCATGTTGACGTCGCTGCTCTGCTGGCGACGGATGAGCATGAGGCAGATCAGGTTGATGACCGCGGCGATGACGGCGAGGACCATCATGGTCGGGCCGACCGGTTCCGTCCCGGTCAGCGTCCGGCGCAGGGCGTCGAGCAGGACGAGGACCGCGAAGATCAGCAGCATCACGCCAGAGACCTGAGCCGCGCGGGTCTTCCAGATCAGGGCCCGGCCGACCGCGAGGAAGCTGATCAGATAGACGGCCGCGTCGGATCCGTTGTCCACGGCGTTGGCCAGCAGGGCGCTGGAGTCGGCGGCGAGGCCGCCGACTCCCAAGCCCACGAACAGCAGAGCGTTCAGGGCCAGCACCGCCAGAAGCGTGCGGCGCTGGACCTGCTCCGTTCCGTGAGCCCCGCTCATTCCTCGATCCCTTCCGCCTGTCGATGCTTCACGGCCTTGGCCGCGAAGGTCGGCAGGACCAGCAGGGTCAGGGCGGTGGCGGTCAGGAGGCCGCCGATGACCACGGTCGCCAGAGGCTTCTGCACCTCGGCCCCCGCGCCATGGGCGATCGCCATCGGGATGAAGCCGACGATGGCGACGAGGGCAGTCGTCAGCACGGCGCGCAGCCGGCTGAAAGCGCCCTCGATCGCGGCCAGCCTCGGGGCCGCGCCCGCCTGCAACCGTTCCCGGCTGG
>JAAXIW010000287.1 GCA_012270135.1 Brevundimonas sp.
CTCGAGGCCGTTCGAATGGCGGATGCGCAGCCAGTTGCCGTAGCCGCCCCAGCGCATCCACCGTCTGATCGAAACTGCCGTAGCCGGCCATGCCCGCCTTGTCGGCCGGGGCCAGCAGGCCCAACGCCTTGGCGGTGACCGCCGCCTCGACCGGCCCGGCGGTGAAGAACAGCCAGCGCAGATACGTCCCCCGCGCCGGGTCATCCAGAGCCGGGGCCAGACCCGCCTCGGGACAGGCGTCGGCCAGCCAGGCGCAGATCGCCGCGCATTCGGTGACCGCGACCCCGCGCCAGGTCACCGCCGGCACCTTGCCCATCGGATTGATGGCCAGATAGTCGGGGGCCTTCATCGTCGTGCCGTAATCCAGCACCACGGTGTGATAGGGTCGGCCGACCTCCTCCAGCATCCAGCGCGCGATCCGGCCGCGCGACATGGGGTTGGTGTAGAAGACGATTTCGTCGTCGGACGGCTGGATCATCGGAACCTCCCTCACGTTTCGGAGGACAAACTAGACCGACGGCGCGATGGAACAAAGACGAAACATTCTGAAGGGCCTGATCGGCGGCGCGGCCCTGTGGAGCGCGACCGGCGCCTCCGCCTGGGCCCAGGCGCCGTTCCGGTCGGCGCGGATCGTGGTCGAGACGCGCGGTGAGGGGCCGGACCTGATCCTGATCCCCGGCCTGGCCTCGACCTCGGCGGTGTGGAGCCGGACGGCGGCCCGCATGGCCCGGAGCCGGCGGCTTCACATGGTCTCGGTGCGCGGCTTCGGCGAGCTGTCCGCCGGGGCGAACGCCGAGGGCGCGGTGATGGGCGGGCTGGCGGGCGAGCTGCGCCGCTACATCGCCGAAAGCGGGCTGACGGCGCCGGCGGTGATCGGCCATTCAATGGGGGGCCAGGTGGCGCTCAGGCTCGCCGCCGACGCGCCGGGACGGGTCGGACGGCTGATGACAGTCGACGCCTCGCCCTTCTTCCCCGCCCTGATCAGCCCCGGCGCCACGGTCGGCGACGTCGAGCCGATCGCCCAGGTCGCCTATCAGGCGGTCCAGTTCCTCGGCGACCAGGGCCTGCGCGACCGCGGCCGGGCCCTCGGTCTGGAGCTGGGCGGGGCGGCGGACGCGGTATTCGGCTCCATGGGCTGGCAGGGCGGCGACCGCCGGGTGCTGGCCCAGGCGCTCTACGAGGTGATGACCGTCGACCTGCGCTACCGCCTGCCCGACATCACGGCCCCGGTGACCGTGGTCTATGGCTGGAGCCGGGACGAGACCTCGCCGCGCGGCCGCGTCGATCGCCTGTTCCGCGGCGCCTACGCCTCCCTGCCCCGCCCGGCTGTGTTCGAGCGCATCGAGGGGGCGGAGCATATGGTGATGATCGACCAGCCGGCGCGGTTCCTGGCGGCGGTGGACCGGTTCATGGGGTAGATGGGGGGTCGGCGACCTGCCGAAAGCGGGCGGTTCGAACAGCTGCAACGGGTGGGAAGCGGACTTAACTCATAGCAACTCGGCGGCTGCGCCTTCACGAGGGATTTCCAAAGACGTCTGAAACCAATCGACGTTTGTTGAGACCGCAGCCACGTCGCCGCATGCGATCCATTCGATGTAGTAGCGGTTCTCCGGCACCTTCTCTCGCCCATAGTAAAACCACTCCCAGCGAACACGTGACGCTTCGAGGATTTCAAATCGGGCGGGCGAGATGTCCCATCGCGAGGGATGCCAGACGGTAAGGGTTTCGCCCTCATCGAACGTGAACTGGACGCCATCCACCAGAGGCGAGCAGCCAACAAGCTGGTGGATGTTGTCGTATGGCCGCCCGAAGAACTTCCCCCAAACTCTTAGGGAGCCATGCTTCACCAAGGGCAACGCCTGTGCGACGGCGTCGCAGATGGCGTTCGGAATCGTCGCGGTCATCAAACGCTTCTCGCAAGCTTCGACAGCGACGCATAGGGGAAGTCCGCTATGGGTCGGGAGCTGACCTCGGCTTGCTGTCCGCAACAGGTCCTAATGAATACGCGTCGACCGGCCTCAATCCGCGTCCGGCTGATTGTCCGGGTGAGCCGCCACAAACGCCGGATGGTCCGCCGCCGCTGCGTCGATGGCCAGCAGGCGGGGGAAGGCGTCGAGCGGGACGTTGAAGCGGCGGGCCGAATAGATCTGCGGGATCAGGTAGCAATCGGCCAGGGTCGGGGCGGCGCCGAAACACCAGCCGTCGCCATGGACCGTGACCAGCCGCTCCAGCGCCTCGAAGCCCGGGACGATCCAGCGCGCGGCCCAGGCGTCGACGGCCGGCTGGTCGGCGCCGAAG
>JAAXIW010000365.1 GCA_012270135.1 Brevundimonas sp.
TCTATGCGGACAACGAGGCGCCCGCGACCGCCCCGACGTTCGGCCCCCCGCCGGAAGCGGTGCAGCCGCGCCCCGCGCCGGCGGTTCCGCCGGCGTGCAGATCGGCGCCTTCTCGACCCCGAACCTGGCGGAGAGCGAATACAACCGCATCGTCGGCCGCTATCCGGAGCTGACCGAGGGCGGCAGCCGCCGGGTGCAGGAGGTGACCGCCTCGAACGGCTCGACCGTCTACCGGACCACGGTCACCGGCCTGAGCCGCGAGCAGGCGCGGGCCCTGTGCGGCGCCATCCGGGCGTCGGGCGGGGATTGCATCCTTCGGTGACGCGTTCGGCGGCGATCTACGGCTGTAGCGGCCATCGGCTGACGGAGGACGAGAAGGCCTTCTTCGCCGAGGTCCGGCCGTGGGGCTTCATCGTGTTCCGCCGCAACGTCGACAGCCCCGAGCAGATGCGGGCCCTGACCGACGAGATGCGCGACTGCGTCGGCGACGCCGACACGCCGGTGCTGATCGACCAGGAGGGCGGCCGGGTGCAGCGGATGGGGCCGCCGCACTGGGCGAAATATCCGCCGGCGGCCGCCTTTCTGGAGGCGGCGGACGGTCTGCTGAGGGCGCGCGAATTGGTGCGGCTGGGGGCGCGACTGATGGCCCACGACCTGAAGTCGGTGGGCGTCAACGTCGACTGCGCCCCGGTGCTGGACGTGCCCGTGCAGGGCGCGCACGACACCAGCGGCGCCCGGGCGGATGCGCGCGCTCCGGCGACGGGGGCGAGGCTGGGCCGGGCGGCGGCGGAAGGGCTGCTGAGCGGGGGGGTGCTGCCGGTGATCAAGCACATGCCGGGACACGGGCGGGCCTTCGCGGACACGCACAAAGAGTTGCCGACGGTCCATGCCGACCTGGCGACGCTGGACGGCTGGGATTTCGCGCCGTTCCGGGCGCTGTCCGACATGCCGATCGGGATGACGGCGCACATCGTCTTCACCGCCATCGACCGGAAGCATCCGGCGACGCAGTCGAAGAAGGCGATCCGGATGATCCGCGAACGGCTGGGCTTCGGCGGGCTGCTGCTGTCCGACGATCTGGTGATGAACGCCCTGTCCGGAACCCTGACGGAGCGGGCGGAGACATCGCTGAAAGCGGGCTGCGATCTGGTCGTCCACTGGAACGGCGACATGGCCGAGATGCGGCAGGTGGCCGAGGGCGTCGGCAAGCTGAAGGGCAAGGCGGCGAAGCGGGCCGAGGCGGCGCTGGCGCGGATCGTGCGGGAGCCGGAGCCGCTGGACGTGTTCGCGGCGCGGGACCGATTTGACGCCCTGATGGCCGGCCGGGTCGAGGCGGCCAAGGGGCCGGATGTGGGGGAGGCGCAGGCGTGACCGACGCCTTTCAGCCCAATCTGAATTTCGCCGCCGTCGAACAGGCCGAGGCGCACGAGGCCTTCGTGGTCGACCTGGAGGGCTATGAGGGGCCGCTGCACGTGCTGCTGGCGCTGGCGCGGACGCAGAAGGTCGATCTGCTGAAGCTGTCGATCACGAAGCTGGCGGAACAGTATCTGGCCTTCGTGCACGAGGCGCGGCGGCGCAATTTCTCGCTGGCGGCAGACTATCTCGTGATGGCGTCCTGGCTGGCCTATCTGAAGTCGCGCCTGCTGCTGCCCCGCACCGACAAGAAGGGCGAGGAGGCGCCCGCCGAGGAACTGGCGGCCGCCCTCGCCTTCCGGCTGCAGAAGCTGGAGGCGATGCGCAAGGCGGTGGAGGCGATCCAGTCCCGGCCGCAGCTGAAGCGGGACGTGTTCACGCGCGGCGATCCGGAGGCGACGGTGATCGTGCCGTCCGACCGGGTCGAGGCCAGCCTGTACGAGCTGATGGCCGCCTATGTGACGCAGCGGCGGCGCGAGGAGCAGCGCCACTACAATCCGGGCCAGCGGGTCGAGGCCTTCGGGCTGGAGGCGGCGCGCGACTGGCTGCGCGAGGTGCTGCCGCGGCTGGAGGACTGGACGCCGCTGGAGCGGGTGGCGCCGGAGAAGCACGGGGCGGAGGGGCCGTCGCAGGCCAGCTTCACCGCCTCGACGCTGTCGGCCAGTCTGGAGCTGGTCAAGGAGGGGGCCATGGACGTCAAACAGGCCGAGGCCTTCGCGGAGCTGTATCTGAAGCGGCGGGGGATGGGGCAGCCGCTGGAGCTGACGCCGTGATCCAGTTCGCGCCGGACCATGCCGAGATCGAGCGCCGGGTCGAGGCGCTGCTGTTCGCGGCGGCTGTCGAAGGCGGCGCTGGAGACCCTGGCCATCATCGCCTACCACC
>JAAXIW010000143.1 GCA_012270135.1 Brevundimonas sp.
CGGCGTCGGCCCGTTGGCAGACGCAACCTTCGGGGCCCGCAGGCTTGCGACGGTCGAACGCTTGGTGGTCGCGTCGCCGGCCTATCTCTCATCCCGCGGCACACCCGTTATCCCGGCCGAACTCGCTCGGCACGATTGCATCGTGCAGCACGGCCTGTTCGGTCGCGAGAGCTGGCGCTTCACGCGCGACGGGACCGTCACCACCGTCGATGTCCCCGCGCGCCTCTGGATCAACTCGGCGCCGGGGATCCTGGCCGCTGCGGTGGCCGGCATGGGCATCGCGCTGGCGACCCGCGTCATGGCCGGGGATGAGCTGCGTGCCGGCCAGCTCGTCCAGGTGCTTGAGCCCTATCGGCTCGATCCTGCCGAGGTCTACGCGGTCTTCCCGGCGGGTCCGAGACCGTCTGCGAAGGTGAGAGCGATCATGGATCACCTTGGCGCGTCGCTTAACCAGGGTTGATCAAACATTCTTTGGCCCCGACCAGTGGCGCAAGAGGCGTATCGATACCGGAGCAGCGGTGGTGTGTAGGTCCGCTTTTCCGGCGAGGCTGCTCCGAAGCGGTCATTCCGCTTACGGCCAGACTGCGTCACGCCGGATCGTCAGCGCACGCAGGACCGGACATTCGGCATTGCGCCGATTCTGTTGAAAAACTCGGTGTTGCAGCGGTAGTCGTGAGGTGATTCACTCTCGTCGAGAGGCGGAGACCGAAGCAGATGATGGGACGTCGGCAAGTCGAGCAGGGCGCCCTGTTCTACGAGTTCTCGCTCGATACCCACGTCCCCGCCGACCATCTGCTGCGCGGCATCGACCGCTTCGTTGACCTGTCGGGCCTGCGCGCGCACCTGGAGTCGTTCTACAGCTCGACGGGCCGGCCCTCGGTCGACCCTGAGTTGATGATCCGCATGCTGCTCATCGGCTACTGCTTCGGCATCCGCTCCGAGCGCCGCCTGTGCGACGAGGTCCACCTCAACCTCGCTTATCGCTGGTTCTGCCGGCTCGGGCTCGACGGCCGGGTGCCGGACCATTCGACCTTCTCCAAGAACCGCCATGGCCGCTTCCGCGACAGCGACCTGCTGCGGCGCCTGTTCGAGACCGTGCTCGCCCGCTGCATCGCCGAGGGGCTCGTGGGCGGCGAGGGCTTCGCGGTCGACGCCAGCCTGATCAAGGCCGATGCCAATCGACAGAAGGGTGTCGAGGGTACGAACGGCCTGCCACCCGAGAGCGTCAGCCGCGCCGCCCGGGAGTACCTGGCTGTGCTCGACGACGCCGCGTTCGGGGCTGCGACGCCGGTCGTGCCCAAGCTCGTCTCCCCCGCCGACCCGGCTGCGCGCTGGACGGGGGCGGACGGTGGGCTGGCCTACTTCGCCTACGCGGCCAACTACCTGATCGACCTCGACCACGCGGTCATCGTGGACGTCGAGCCGACCACCGCGATCCGGCAGGCCGAGGTCACAGCCGCCAAGCGCATGATCGTGCGCTCGCGCGAGCGCTTCGACCTCTACCCGGCACGGCTCGCCGGCGACAGTGGTTATGGATCGGCCGCGATGCTGGGCTGGCTCGTCCACGAACAGGGCATCGAGCCGCACATCCCCGTCTTCGACAAGTCTGAGCGCCGGGACGGCACCTTCAGCCGATCAGCCTTCACCTACGACCCTAGCGCTGACGCCTACACCTGCCCGGCCGGCAAGCACCTGCGGCAACGTCAGAAGGTCTACAGGTCACCGCCTCCGCTCGTCGACGCAGACGGGATGCTGCGCTACCGCGCGAGCAAGCACGACTGCGATGCCTGCGCGCTGAAGCCACGATGCTGCCCCAACGCATCCGCCCGCAAGATCCCACGCTCAATCCACGAGGGCGCCCGGCAGATGGCGCGCGACATCTGCGCCTCGGAGGCGGGCCGTACCTCGCGGCGGGAGCGCAAGAAGGTCGAGATGCTGTTTGCCCACCTCAAGCGAATCCTGAAGCTGGATCGGCTTCGGTTGCGGGGGCCGGATGGAGCCCGGGACGAATTCCACCTCGCGGCCGCCGCCCAGAACCTACGGAAGCTGGCCAAGCTGATCCCGCTGGGGCAGCCGAGCCTAGCCTGATCGGCTGGGGGAGGCCCTCAGCCAACCCCCCATCAAACCTCGATCCAGGCCGACCGCGAGTTTTTCAACGAAATCCGCCAAACGCAGCCGTTCACGCGCGGCCGTGCGGCTATCCGAACCCGATCGAAGGGCGGCGAGGAATAGGACGGGTTATTCTCCCCTCGCCTGCTCCGTTCCACAGCGCCTTAAACGT
>JAAXIW010000084.1 GCA_012270135.1 Brevundimonas sp.
CCTTCCGCCCGCCGTGGTTCCACAGGAATGTGATGAGCGAGTTCATGGGGCTGGTGACCGGCGAATACGACGCCAAGGAGGGCGGGTTCGCGCCCGGCGGGGCCAGCCTGCACAACTGCATGAGCGGGCACGGACCGGACCAGGCCAGCTATGACAAGGCGGTGGCGGCGGACCTCAAGCCGGTGAAGATCGAGAACACCCTCGCCTTCATGTTCGAGACGCGCATGCCGATCCGCACCACGGAATGGGCGCAAACCTCGCCGACGATGCAGCTCGACTACGACGACGTCTGGACCGGGTTCCAGAAGGGCAAGGTGAAATGAAGCGCTTCCTCATGATCGCGGCCCTGTTCGTCGCCGCCTGCCAGCCGATGCCGGTCGAGGGCGGCAAGGCCGATCTGGCGCAGGCGGAGCCGGTCGCGGCGCAGACGCCGGCCGACGAGGCCTCAGCCTGCGCGGCCAAGGGCGGCAAGATGCTGCCGCAGGGGCGGATGCAGTCGCTGCAGTGCGTGGTGTCGTACAGCGACGCCGGGAAGCGTTGCACCGACGGCGATCAGTGCGAAGGGTCCTGCCGGATTCCGGATGTGGCGGCCGCACCCGCCGCCGGAGCCGCCGCGGTCGGCCAGTGCCAGCCGACCAGCAGCCAGTTCGGCTGCTACACCACGGTCGAGGACGGCAAGGCCGAAGCCACGATCTGCGTCGACTGACGGGATGCATCCAGCGATCCGCGGCGGCGTTCCCGCCCCATGACCCTGGCCGAGATCGCCGCCCTGCTGGGCCTGAATTTCGGCCTGCTGCTCGCGACCATGGCCGGCCTCTGGGCGCTGTCGCTTCGCTGGAAGGGCGTCGGCTTCCTCGACGCCGTCTGGCCGTTGGCCCTCGCGGGGCCCGCGGCCGTGAGCTTCCTGCTCGCCGGGGGTGACCCGGTCCGCAAGGGCCTGCTGCTGTGGCTGGTGACGATCTGGGCCCTTCCGCAGGCGTTGCGGAGGTTGGCTCCGGTCGCCCGGGCCGAGGCGGACGCGCGTTATGCCGCCGTGGCGGAGTCGGTGGGGGCCGGCGAAGAAGGGAGCCGGCGCCGCGCCGGGCCGCTGCTGTTCTTCCTGCCGCAGGCGGTCGTCGCCTGGATGGTCTCGCTGCCGGTGCAGCTGGGACAGGTCGACTTCCTGCCCACGGTGGGGTGGATCGGCGGGACCGTCGCGGTTCTCGCCGTGGCGGGCAGCGGCCTCGAGGGCGTCGGGAGCCTGCGGACGGCCCGGCATCCGTCGGCCGATCCGTCCGCGGTCGGGGGCGTGCGCCACTGGCTGCGCCGTCCAGACTATCTGGGAGATATCGCCGTCTGGTGGGGGCTGTTTCTGATCGCCGCGGAGACCGGTCCGGGGCGAGCCGCCGTCATCGGGCCGATCGTTCTGACCTTCATCCTTGCGCACTGGACCAGAACGGAAAACCCCCGCCGCGAGCGCGACGGGGGCTGACCGTTCGAAGGGGTCCACCGGGGTCATGAGCCCCGGCGGTCGTCCGTCTTACTGACCCGGGTTCGCCATCGAGGGCGAGGTGTTCGGGGTGTTCTCGGTCGTCATGCCGCCGTCGGCATTGCCGGCTTCCTGTTCGATCCGGTCGGCTTCCGCGTTCAGGGCGGTTTCCTGCGCCTCGGTCGGGGCGGCGGCGGCCTGTTCTTCCAGGGCGTCGGCCTTCATTTCGGCTTCCTTGTCCGCAGCGCTTTCGCCGCAGGCGGCGAGGCCGGCGAAGGCGAAGGTGGCGGCGGCGGCGATGATCAGTTTACGCATGGTATGGCTTCCTTCCACAGTGGAGCCTCCATAACGCCGCCTCTCACGATCGGTTCACGCCCGCGTGATGGTTTTTTTGAATCCCGTCAGCCGGCCTCGGCGAAGGCGACCCGGGCGGCGCCGAGCAGGGCCGCGTGCTTGTGCAGGATGACATGGGTGGGGATGGCGGCCATGTAGTCGGCGAACCGGCCCTTGCGCTCGAACCGTTCGCGGAAGGGGCTGGACTGCAGGAAGGGCAGGATGCGCGGGGCGATGCCGCCGGCGATGTAGACGCCGCCGCGCGCGCCGGTGGTCAGGGCGATGTCTCCCGCCACGGCGCCGAGGATGGCGCAGAAGCGGGCGAGGGTGGCGCCGCAGGGGCTGCGAGGGTCGGCCATCGCCTCCTCGGTGATCTGGGCCGGATCGTCGATATGGCTCTCGCGGCCGTCGATCTCGGCCAGGGCGCGGTGCATGTTGAGCAGGCCGGGGCCGCAGATCAGCCGCTCGATCGAGACCCGGTCGTAGCGGCGGCGCAGGATGCGCAGGATCTCGTCCTCGACGGCGTCGCCCGGGGCGAAACAGGCGTGGCCGCCCTCCGACGGCATGGCCATCTCCCGGCCGTGGAAGTCCCGGATCAGGGCGGAGACGCCGAAGCCGGTGCCGGGGCCGAGCACGGCGACGGCCGAACCCGGGTCGCCTTCCTCGGGGCCGCCCAGCGAGGCCAGTTCGCCGCGGGGAACGACCGGGGCGCCCCAGGCGAGCGCCTCGAAATCGTTGATCAGGCGCACCGGCTTGAGGCCGAGCGTGCCGAGCTCTTCTTCCGACACCCGCCAGGGGGAGTTGGTCAGGTCGATGGCGCCGTCGGTCACCGGGCCGGCGACGGCGATGACGCCGGAGGTCGGCTTGACCCCGCAGCCGTCGATATAGGCCTTCACGCCGCCGAGGAAGGTCGGGTGGTCGGCGCCCTTGAAGCTCTCGTGGTGCTCGAGCACCGGCTTGCCGTCGACCATGTGGGCGATGGCGAAACGGGCGTTGGTGCCGCCGACGTCGCCGACCAGCAGAGTCCTGTCCCAGGCGATGGTCATCGGAAGCTCTCCTCGGAACGCGACATCAGGCGTCGACCGCCCGGTCGACGAGGTTCGGGTCGGGCGGGCTGTCGCTCCACGCGGCGCCGTTTTCGGATGGGGTGGCGAAACAGACCGATGCGCCTTCCTCGGCGGTCGAGACGACATGGCGGAAGGCGCCGAACAGTTCGCGGCCATAGCCCCACGACGAACCGCCGGCGTGCTCCGGCGAGCGGGCCGCGGGCGCGCGTTCCGACAGGTCGACGCCGACCGTGGTCAGGACGCCGGCCTCGGGATCGAGGCGGATGACGTCGCCGTCGCGGACGCGGGACAGCATCCCGCCGGCGAGCGCCTCGGGCGAGACATGGATGGCGGCGGGCGTCTTGCCCGAGGCGCCGGACATGCGGCCGTCGGTGACGAAGGCGACCCTGAAGCCCTTGTCCTGCAGCACGCCGAGGGCCGGGGACAGGCTGTGCAGTTCGGGCATGCCGTTGGCCTTCGGACCCTGGAAGCGCAGCACCACGACGACGTCGCGGTCCAGCCTGCCGTCCCTGAAGGCCTGAAGGGCGTCTTCCTGGGTTTCGAAGACGGCGGCGGGGGCCTCGACGATGCGGTTTCCCGGCTTGACCGCCGAGACCTTGATGACGGCCCGGCCGAGATCGCCCTGGACGAGGCGGAGGCCGCCCTCGCGATCGAACGGGTCGGAGGCCGGGCGGAGAATGTCCGTGTCCAGACTTTCCGCGACGCCGTCGCGCCAGACCAGTTCGCCGTCGACCATCGACGGCTCCTGGAAATAGTGATGGATGCCCGGTCCCATGACGGTCTGGACGTCGGCGTGGATGTGTCCGGCGTTCGCCAGTTCACGGGTCACGAAGGCGACGCCGCCGGCGGCCTGGAAGGCGTTCACGTCGGCCGAGCCGTTGGGATAGACGCGGGCCAGCAGCGGCGTGACCGACGACAGCTGGTCCATGTCGGTCCAGTCGATCAGGACCCCGGCGGCGCGGGCCATGGCGACCAGATGGATGGCGTGGTTGGTCGAGCCGCCGGTGGCCAGCAGGGCGACGACCATGTTGACGATGGACTTCTCGTCGATGACGTCGGCCATCCGACCCTGTCCGCTCCGGGCCAGTTCGACGGCGCGCTTCGCCGTCGCCGCCGTGAGAGCGTCGCGCAGGCCGGTCTCGGGATGGACGAAGGCGGTCGAGGGCAGGTGCAGGCCGGCGATCTCCATCATCATCTGGTTGGAGTTGGCGGTGCCGTAAAAAGTGCAGGTTCCGGGCGAGTGGTAGGAGCCGATCTCGCTTTCCAGCAGCGTCTGCCGGTCGACCTTGTTCTGGGCGTAGAGGCCGCGCACCCGGGCCTTCTCCGCGTTCGGAATGCCCGAGGGCATCGGGCCGGCCGGGGCGAAGATCACCGGCAGGTGGCCGAAGGCCAGAGAGCCCATGAACAGGCCGGGCACGATCTTGTCGCAGACGCCGAGGCAGATGACGGAATCGAAGGCGTCGTGGGTCAGGGCCACGCCGGTCGACATGGCGATGACGTCGCGGCTGAACAGCGACAGCTCCATGCCGGGGCGGCCCTGGGTGACGCCGTCGCACATGGCGGGGGTTCCACCGGCGACCTGGGCCGTGGCGCCGGCCTCGCGCGCCGCCTCGCGGATGACGGCGGGGAAGCGCTCGAACGGCTGGTGGGCCGAGAGCATGTCGTTGTAGGCGGTGACGATGCCGAGATTGGGCTGTTTGCCGCCCATGGCGGTGAGCTTGTCGGCGACGGTCTGGCCGGCGAAGGCGTGGGCCCAGTTGGCGCAGGACAGTTTGGCGCGGGCGACGCCGTTGTCGCGAGCGGCGTCCATGCGACGCAGGTAGTCGGCGCGGGTTTCGCGCGACCGCTCGATGATGCGGGCGGTGACCTTGGCGACGACGGGGTTGAGGGTCGGCATCAGACGGCCTCCGTCCAGACGACTTCGAGCGGGACCTTGTGGGCGATCAGGGCGGCGATGGGCTGGGTGGCGGGATCGCCGGCGGCCTCGCGCTCGAATACGGCGCGCTTGGCGGCGCCGGTGATGGCGAGGACGACACGGCGGGCGCCGATCAGATACGGCAGGTTGATCGACAGGCGCTCCATGGACGGCGCGCGTCCGTCGCGACCGGGCGGGACGCCGAGAACGGTCGGCTTGAGGCCGGGCGAGAGCAGGGTCTTCAGGGTCGGGCTTTCCGGGAACATGGAGCAGATATGGCCATCCTCGCCCATGCCGAGAAGGACCGCGTCGAGTCGCCCGCCAGCGTCGGCGAGGGCGTGGGCGGCGAAGGCGGCGGCGCGGTCCACCGTCACGGCCGGCGAATAGAGGGGGATGAAGCGGGCCGCCGCGGAGGCGCCGGTCAGAAGGGTTCGCTTCAGCAGGGCGGCGTTGGACTCGGGCGAGGTCTCAGGGACGTAGCGCTCGTCGATCAGGGTGACGGCGACGTTCGACCAATCCAGCGGCGCCCGGGCCAGACGGGTGTAGATCGGCGAAGGCGTCGAGCCCCCCGAGCCGGCGAAGACGGCCTTGCCGGTTTCGGTGAGGGCGGCGGACAGGGTTTCGCCCAGCCGCGCCGCACAGGCGTCGGCCCAGGCGGCGGCGTCGGGGAAGGTCTCGATCTCAGCCATGACCGCCGTTCCATTCGCGGCCGGTGCGGGAGAGGAGGAGGTCGGCGGCGTCGGGGCCCCAGGCGCCGGCGGGATAGTCGTGCGGCTTGAACGCCGCGCCCTGCCAGGCCTCGGAGACCTCGTCGACCCATTTCCAGGCCTGCTCCGCCTCGTCGCGGCGGACGAACAGGGTGGAGTCGCCGGACAAGGCGTCGAGCAGCAGCCGCTCGTAGGCGATCCGGCGGCGGGGCGGTTTGGCGTCCCTGTCGTTCTGGCCCCACGACAGGCTCATGCGGATCGGTTGCAGCTTCATGCGCTGGTCGAGGCCGGGCTTCTTGTTCATCACCGAGAGGGAGATGTCCTCCTCGGGCTGCAGGGCGATGACGAGCCGGTTCGCCTGCACCGCGCCCCGGTCGCCCTGATGGAAGATGGAGTGCGGCACCGGCTTGAACTGGATGACGATCTCGGTGCGCTTCTCGGGCAGGCGTTTGCCGGTGCGCATGAAGAAGGGCACGCCGGCCCAGCGCCAGTTGTCGATGTCGGCGCGGACGGCGACGAAGGTTTCCGTGTCGGAGTCCTCGCCGCGCTCCTCGTCATAGCCGGGGACCGGCTTGCCCTCGACGGTTCCGGCGACGTACTGGCCGCGCACGGTGACCCGCTCGGCTTCCTCGTGGGTGATGGGGCGGAGGCTGCGGAGAACCTTGACCTTCTCGTTGCGCACCGAGTCCGGATCGAGGTCCGACGGCGGCTCCATGGCCACGAGGCAGAGCAGCTGGAGCATGTGGTTCTGGAGCATGTCCCGCAATGCTCCGTACTCATCGTAATAGGGCCAGCGGTCTCCGACGCCGACCGTCTCTCCGACCGTGATCTGGACATGGTCGATGCTGAGGTTGTTCCAAAGCGGCTCGAAGATGGTGTTGCCGAAGCGCAGGGCGATCAGGTTCTGGACCGTCTCCTTGCCGAGGTAGTGGTCGATGCGGAAGACCTGCTGTTCGGAGAAGGCGTCGGAGACGGCGTCGTCGATCTCGCGGAAGGAGTCGAGGTCGCGGCCGACCGGCTTCTCCAGCACGACACGGTCATCGGCCTCGGCGAGGCCTGCGGCGCGCATGGCGGTGACGATGCGGGCGTAGAGCGAGGGCGAAACGGCGAGGAAGGAGGTGCAGGCCCCGTCGCCGACCTTGTCCTTGAGCGGCCTGAGGCTTTCCGCCGAGGTGGCGTCGACGGCGAGATAGTCGAGCCGTGCCGACATCCGCTCCCACGCCTCCGGGGACCAGGCGTCGTCGGCCTTGGCCTTGGCCTCGACCGACTGGCGGACCCGAACGACGTAGTCCTCGCGGCTTTCCTCGGAGCGGGCGGCGCCGATGATCTTGAGGCCGTCGGGCAGCAGGCCGTCGTGCTCGAGAAAATAGAGCGAGGGCAGGAGCATCCTCATCGCGAGGTCGCCGCCGCCACCGAACAGCACCAGGGCCGCCATGCGCTCTCCTCAGATCCAGGTCCCGATCAGACCGGGGTTTGTCTGGCCGCTTCCGCGCGTTGCGCCAAGACGTCGAGGACATCCTGAAACACCATGTGACGGGCGCGCAGCAGCACCAGCAGATGGTAGATCAAATCCGCGGCCTCGGACGCGAGTTCCGAATCCGGACCGGCTGCGCCGGCAAGGGCGGTCTCTACGCCTTCCTCCCCGACCTTCTGGGCGGCGCGTTTGGGGCCTTCAGCCAACAGGCGGGCGGTCCAGCTTTCAGCCGGGTCGTCGACGGCGCGGGCCGCGATGGTCGCTTCCAGCCGGGCGAGGCGGCCGAGGCCCGGCGCGTCCTCTTCGCCGAAGCAGCTGACGCGGATCAGGTGGCAGGCGTTTCCAGCCGGGCGGACCTTGAGCACCAGGGCGTCGGCGTCGCAGTCGGGGATGAGGGAGACGACGTGGAGGCGGTCGCCCGAGGTCTCGCCCTTGCGCCAGCGGCCCCCGCGCGAGCGAGAGAAGAAGGTGGCCTCGCCGGAAGCGAGGGTCTCGTCGAGCGCGGCCCGGTCCATGTACGCCAAGGTCAGCACCTGCAGGGTGGCGGCGTCCTGGACGACGACCGGGATCAGGCCGTCGCCCTTGGCGAAGTCGAGGGTGGAGGGATCGATCATGGCCTGACCTCAACGCCCGAAGTCGTGAGAAACGCTTTCAGGTCGGGAATGGCGAGCGCGCCGGAGTGGAAGACGCTGGCGGCGAGGGCGCCGGAGACGTCGGCCTGCCGGAACACATCGCGGAAATGGGCGGCCTCGCCGGCGCCACCCGAGGCGACCAGCGGGATGGTCAGCCGGGCGCGAGCGGCGGTCAATTGGGCTATATCATAGCCGCGGCGCACGCCGTCCTCGTCCATGCAGTTGAGCACGATCTCGCCGGCGCCGCGTTGCTGCGCCTCGACGATCCAGTCGAGGGTCCGGCGGCCGGCGCCGCGGCTGGCCGTCGGGTCGCCGGTGTATTGATGGACGACCCAGTCGTCGCCGGCGCGCTTCGAGTCGACGCCGACCACAACGCACTGGGCGCCGAAGCGGGCGGCCATGTCCGCGATCAGTTCCGGGCGTTCGAGGGCGGGGGAGTTGATCGAGACCTTGTCCGCGCCGTTGTCGAGGCAGCGCCCGGCCTGTTCGACCGAGCGGATGCCGCCGGCGACGCTGAACGGTATGTCGAGCAGGCGGGCGATGTCGCGAACCCATCCGTAGTCCAGGGTGCGTCCCTCGGGGCTGGCGGTGATGTCGTAGACGCCCAGTTCGTCGGCGCCTTCGTCGCGGTGGCGGGCGGCGCGGTCGGCCGCGTCGCCGATGTCGACATGGCCCTGAAAACGGACGCCCTTGACCACCCGGCCGTCCTTGACATCGAGGCAGGGGATGATCCGGCGGGCGGTCATGACCGGGCGGTCTCCAGCGCCTGTTCCACTGTGAAGCGGCCTTCGTAGAGGGCGCGGCCGACGATGGCTCCGGAAGCGCCGACGGAACGGGCGCCGGTCAGATCGGACAGGTCGGCCACGCCGCCCGAGGCTTGCAGCCAGAGGTCGGGGCGGCGCTGGTGGATCTCGGCGAGCAGGTCGAGATTGGGGCCGGTGAGAGCGCCGTCGCGGCCCACATCAGTGACCAGCAGGTGTTTGGCGGAGCCGGGAGGATAGCGGTCGAGGGCGGCCCACAGGTCGACGTCGGCGGCTTCGGTCCAGCCCTTGAGGGCGGGAACGTAGCGATCACCGTCGGCCTTGACGTCGATAGCGAGGGTGATGCGGTCCGGACCGAAGCGCGCCAGCCAGCCGGACACCGCGTCCGGATCGGACACCGCGAGCGAACCCACGACGACACGACGGACCCCGGCGTCGAGCAGGCGCTGGACGTCGTCGGCCGAGCGGACGCCTCCACCGGACTGGATGCGGATGTCGATGGCGGCGGCGAGATCGCCGATCAGGGCATGCTGGACGGCGTGGCCGGCCTCGGCTCCGTCGAGATCGACGATATGCGCCCAGGTCGCACCCCCGGCGGCGAAGGCGGCGAGCCGCGCGGCCGGCGCGTCGTCATAGCGGGTGACGGCGTCGAAACGGCCGTGCATCAGCCGCACGCAGACGCCGTCCCGAAGGTCGATGGCCGGATAGACGATCATGCAGGGAGGTCCAGGAAGTTTCGGAGGATGCGGGCGCCGGCGGCGGCCGAGCGCTCCGGGTGAAACTGGCAGCCCCAGCGATTGGCGTTACGCACCACGGCCGGCAGCGGATCACCGTAGTCGGCGCGGGCGAGGGTGCCCTCGCCGTCCGGGCAGACATAGCTGTGCACGAAGTAAGCCCAGGCGTCGTCGCCGAGCCCGTCCAGCAGGGGGTCGGCGCGGACCGGGGTGAGGCGCGACCAGCCCATGTGCGGGACCGGCCGTTCGGGGCCCGGATCGAGCCGACGGACCGTTCCCGGGATCAGGCCGAGCATCGGCACGCCGCCGCCTTCCTCGCTGGTCTCGAACAGCAGCTGCTGGCCGAGGCAGACGCCGAGCAGGGGGCGGGGAAATTCTCGGATCGGCTCGACCAGGCCGGTATCGGACAGGCGCGCCATGGCGAAGCCGGCGGCCCCGACGCCGGGCAGGATGAGGCGTTCGGCGGCGGCGACCTCGCCGGGGTCGGCGGTCAGGCGGACGGTCGCGCCGAGCCGCTCCAGCGCGAACTGGACCGAGGCGACGTTGCCGGCGCCGTAGGAGACGACGGTGACCGTGCTCACAGCACCCCCTTGGTGCTGGGGACGGCGTCGCCCTCGATACGGATAGCCTGACGCAGGGCGCGGCCGAAGGCCTTGTAGACGGCCTCGGTCTTGTGGTGGTCGTCGTCGCCGGTGACGGTGACGTGGATGGCCGCGCCGAGGTGTTCGGCCAGCGAGCGGAACACGTGGGCGGTCAGGTCGGTGCGATAGTCGCCGATGAAGGGCGTGCTGAAAGTCCCCTCGAAGACCGGGAAGGGGCGACCGGACAGGTCGATGGACACGCTGGCGTTGGCTTCGTCCATCGGCAGGACGAAGCCGTAGCGGGCGATGCCGCGGCGCTCTCCGAGCGCCTGCTTCAGGGCCTGGCCGACGGCGATGGCCGAGTCCTCGATGGTGTGGTGCGGGTCGGTGTGCAGGTCGCCCTCGCACGACAGGCGCAGCGAAAAGCCGCCGTGGGCCGCGACCTGTTCCAGCATGTGGTCGAAGAAGCCGACGCCGGTATGGATGGAGACGGGGCCGATCGCGTCGAGATCGACGGCGCAGACGATGCGGGTCTCATTCGTGTCGCGGACGGCCTCGCCGGTCCGGTGCGGCCGGGTCGGAGCCGGGGCGAGGTCGAGGGCGGCGAGCAGGCGGTCGTTGACCTCGGCCCGGGCGGAGACGGGGAGGCGCAGGCGCGCGCCGGCGCGGTCGGCCGGAACGCCGAAACGGGCGAGGGCGGCGAGGACGGCGTCGGGGTCGGACGGTCGGGCCATGATGACCGGGCCGAAGCCGGGTTCGAGCGCCATGGTCCGCGACAAGGCGCCGACCAGCCGCTCACGCTCGCTGCGGACCAGGGCGATGCGCTGGCCGGTCTCCGCCATGCGGGACGGGTCCAGCGCCTGCAGGGCGAGGCGGACCGACGGCTCCGGGAGGGCGCCGGGCTCCATCACCGAAGCGAGGCGGGCGAGGGTTTCCGGCTGGGCGACCGCAGCCCCGATGCGGGCCCCCGCGAGCCCGTAGGCCAGCGACAGGCTGCGCAGCACCACCAGATTGGCGTGGGCCTCGATCAGGCTGACGGCGGAGGCTGCGTCCGCGAACTCGGCCAGACCCTCGTCGACGACCAGAAGGGCAGGGGCGATCCGGGCCGCCGTTTCCGCGACGGCTTCCGGCGATCCGAGCGCGCGGACGATGACGGCGCCGGGCGCCGCGTCCCCGGGTGGCGGGGCGTAGAGGGCGCCAAGCGCCTTGTACGGCTCTGCGTCGGGAGCCTGCACGGACAGACCATCGCGGGCGGCGAGGCGGAAGACCAGTTCGAAGCCGTGCGTCGCGCCCCGCACCGGCAGGACGCAGTCGCCGGGGACGCCGTAGACCTCGGCCATACGGGCGGCGAGGGCGCGGGGCGCGGCCGGATAACGGTCGAGACCGTCGCCGCCGGCGACCAGCGGGACGAACGGGGCGGGGAGGTTGGTCATGCGCCGCTCCTCAGGTCGGCGGCGCGGGCGTGGGCTTCGAGGCCCTCCATCCGGGCGAGAGCGGCGGCGACGGGCGCGAGGGCGCTGGCTCCGGCCTCGCTGACGGACTGGACCGACATCGAGGTCATGAAGCTGGCTGTGGTGATTCCACCCAAGGTGCGAGCGCCGCCGTCGGTGGGCAGGACATGGCTGGGGCCGGCGGCGTAGTCACCGAGGGTTTCGGCCGCATAGGCTCCGACGAAGATCGCGCCCGCGGCGGTGAGGCCGTCGACGAGGGCGCCGGCGTCGACGGTCTGGAGAGCGAGGTGTTCGGGGCCGTAGCGATTGGCGACCTCGCAGGCCTCGGCGATGCTCCGTAATCGGATGGCGCGGCCCTCGGTGAGGGCTGCGCGGGCGACGGCGGCGCGGGGCAGGGC
>JAAXIW010000327.1 GCA_012270135.1 Brevundimonas sp.
AGCATCTGGCTTCGCCATCTACGGACGAGTTGCCAAGTGAAGAGACCCGGAACGGCGCTGCCCAACAGGCAGAGCATCACGCCGTTCAGAATACCAGCGGCGGCGTCCTCGGCAGTCGTGGGTTCCTCAGCCATGAGGGCAGACTAACACCCGGCCCTGAAACGACAAGAAACCAGCGTGTCAGCCCCCCGGCCCCGGGACGTGGGATGGCGTGCTCGGCACGCTGGTCGTCGCCGGGCCGGGGGCGACCTCGGCGAAGGCGCGGCGCGGGGTCAGGCCCATGGTCGCGCCGAGTTGCATCAGGGCCTTGATGCGGTTGCCGGTGGCGGGGTGGGTGGAGAACAGGTTGTCGGCGCCCTTGCCGGCCAGCGGGTTGATGATGAACAGCTGGCCCGAGGCGGGATTGCGCTCGGCGGTCGGGTTGTGGATGCGTTTGGCGTAGGCCTCGATCTTTTCCAGCGCCGAGGCGAGGGCGTGGGGATCGCCGGCGATCTCGGCCCCGACCTTGTCGGCGGCGTATTCGCGGGTCCGGCTGATGGCCATCTGCACCAGGCCGGCGGCCATGGGCGCGAGGATCATCAGGGCCAGGGCGCCGATGATGCCGCCCGGCCGCTCGTCGTCCTCGCCGCCGCCGCCGAAGAACAGGGCGAAATTGGCCAGGGCGGCGATGGCCCCGGCGACGGTGGCGGTCACCGTCATGACCAGGGTGTCGCGGTTCTTCACATGGGCCAGTTCGTGGGCCATCACGCCGCGGATCTCCTCGCGGGTCAGCATGTCGAGCAGGCCGGTGGTGGCGCAGACGGCGGCGTTCTGCGGATTGCGGCCGGTGGCGAAGGCGTTGGGCTGGTCGTTGGGGATGATGGCGATGGCCGGGCGCGGCAGGCCGGCGTCGCGCGCCATCTGCTCGATGTCGGCGACATAGGTGCGCACCACCGCATTGGGGTGGGTCCCGTCGACCGGCTGGGCCCGGTACATCTTCAGCACGATCTTGTCGGCGTTCCAGTAGCTGAACAGGTTCATGGCCCCGGCGATCGCCAGGGCGATCAGCATGCCCGTCGCGCCGCCGATCAGCCAGCCGAGGCCGGCGAACAGCGCGGTCAGTGCGGCCAGCAGGGCGAAGGTCTTGAGGTGGTTCATGGGCGGGGGGACTCACTGGCGAAGAAGCGGCGCGCTAACTTGTGGAGTCCCCGGCTTTGGCTCAAGACACCAGCGCTGTGACCGATCATCCCACCACCGAGGCCCCCGCCACCGAACCCGGCCCCGACGCGGACCGGCCGATCCTCAATGCGGACGTGCCCCACGCCACGCCGGACCGGCCGTTGAGCGAGGCGGCGCGGCGGGCCCTGCTGGAAGCGGCGGAACGTCGCGCCCTGGCCGGCGAGGACGCCCTGGCCCCCGAACACGGCGGTCCGCGCGGGCCGGAGCCGACCCGCTACGGCGACTGGGAGAAGAAAGGCCTGGCCATCGACTTCTGAGGCCGGAGAACCGCGACGGACGAACGGCGTTAACCCTGTCTCACAGGAGTTCGCCCCCATGATCCGCACCCTCGCCGCCGCCGCGGCCGGACTGTTTCTGACCACGCTCGCCGGAAGCGCCGCGGCGCAAACCTGGGGCCAGCCTGTCTACGTCAGTCCTTACGGGCGGGTGGTCGGCGGCACGCCCCTGTCGGAGGTCGAGACCCGGTCCTACGTCAACACCGGCCGCTGGGCCGACGGCTATTCGGATCAGGTCTATGTCTATGTTCCGGCCCCGGTCCATGGTCAGCGCTACGGGGGTGGCCATGGCTACGGTTACGGCCATGGCTACGGCTACGGCTACGGCCGCGGCTACGGCCACGGAGGATACGGATACGACTACGGGTACGGCCGGTACGAACCCCGGCCGCATCAGGGCTATCGGGATGTCTGGGGCTACAACGACGACCGGCCCCCCTCGGCGCGAGGGCATCGTCGCGACCGGGACTATCGCCATGACCGCCGCTACGACCGCGACTGCGGCTGCGGCGACGTCTATCTCTACGACCGCTGAGACCGATCAGGGTTAATTTTGACGCCGTCCGGGGAATGCCGGGGCCTTGATTTCGCGCCCTCGGTGCATTCCGAACTCTTTTCTTTCCAGTGACTTAGACTGGCTCCAGCATCGGAGTCCGTGTCATGCGCGTGTTAACCTTTTCCGCCGTCGCCGCTGTCGCCCTTCTCGCCCCCGGCCCCGGCTTCGCCGGCGACCGGAAGGGTGGCGGTCACCGCCCGCCGCCCCCGCGTCACC
>JAAXIW010000367.1 GCA_012270135.1 Brevundimonas sp.
CAGCATGTCCGGCGTGACGAGGATCTGGCCGTCGCAGGCGGCCGAGGCGCCGATGCCGATGGTCGGCTTGTCGACCGCCTCGGTGATCTCGCGGGCCAGCCCCTCGGCGACGCCCTCGATGACGATGGCGAAGGCTCCGGCGTCGGCGGTGGCCTCGGCCTCGGACATGACCCGCAGCCGCTCATCGTCCGTCCTGCCCTTGGCCTTGAAGGCCCCGTCGGTCAGCACCGCCTGGGGTCGCAGGCCGACATGGCCCATGACCGGGATACCGCGCTGGACCAGATAGGCGATGGTCTCGGCCACGGTGGGCCCGCTTTCCAGCTTGACCCCCTGGGCGCCGGTTTCCTTCATGACGCGCGCGCAGTTCTCGTAGGCCTGCTCCTTGCCGCCCTCGTAGGAGCCGAACGGCATGTCGATGACCACCATGGCCCGCTTCGAGCCGCGCATGACCGCCTGGCCGTGCAGGATCATCATTTCAAGGGTCACGCCGACCGTGTTGGGCATGCCATGCACGACCATGCCGACGCTGTCCCCGACCAGCAGCAGGTCGCAGTGGTCGTCCAGCAGGGCGGCGGTGGGGGCGTCGTAGGCCGTCAGGCAGACAATCGGCTCGCCGCCCTTGCGCGCCCGGATGTCGGGGGCGGCGATGCGGCGGACGGTTTCCTGCTTCTGGCTGGACATGGCGGGCCTCCTGTTCGGAGTCCTAGATAGGGGCCCGCGCCGGTCCCGTCATCCCCGGGAAGGGGCGCCGGGAGCGGCTCAGACCTCCTGGGACAGCTTCATCACCCCGGCGGCGGCGACGGCGATCAGGGCGCCGGCGGCGATCCAGAACAGCTGCATGCCGCCCATGGAGCCGAGCTCCATATTGGCGAGACCGACCTGATCGAGCCCCGACTGAACCATGCCCTGGACGTTCAGGGAGGCCGACTGGATGCCCTGGCCGAGGGCGTCGCCGGCGACCACGCCGTCGCGGGACCCGAGTTCGATGTCGACCTGCATGGTCTCGCGGACCGCCACGGCGCCGCCGATCAGGCCGGCGAGCGACAGGGCGAGGAACCGGATGCGCGAGCCTTTCTGCAACCGCTGCTCCACCCTGGCGGTGAACAGGGGCGCGTCGGACATGGCGGGGGTTCGCGAGAACAGGCGTTCCACGAAGGGATCGAACTCGTCAGCCGACATGCTGCGTTCTCCCCAGGGACTGCGCGGATTCCGGCTGGAGCCGCGCGCGGAGTTTATCCAGACCACGTTTGACATGAGACTTCACCGTGCCGAGTGGCAAATTCAGGGCGGAGGCGATCTCGGGATGCGCCATGCCCGCTCCGTGACAAAGGGAAACGCAGAGTCGTTCAGGGTCGCTGAGCGCCTTCAGCGCCTCGTCCAGGTCCATCAGGCCCGCCTGGTCGGCGGCGGGCGCGACATCATCCTGTTCGATTTCCGCGACATATCGGGCTTCCTTGGCGACCCGCTTTATGTACAGGCGCGCCGCGATCCGCTTGACCCAGGCCGCGAAGGTGCCCTCGCCGCGGAATTCGCCGCAGCGCTGGAACGCCTGGATGAAGGCGTCCTGGGCGATGTCGTCGGCGAGCGAGGGCTGGGCCCCCATGCGCCGGAGAAGGGCGCGCACCGCCGAACCGTGGCGGCGCACGAGCTCTCCGAACTCCCGCCGTCCGCCCGCCGCCGCGAGGGCGGCGAGCTCGACGTCGTGGCGATCGACCAAAGGCTGGGTCATGACGGTTTCCCCCTGTCTCCCGGCCCTACTCCTTGTTCGGGTTGAAGAAGCTGAGGACGATGAAGGCGAGGCCGATAACGGCCGGGATGCAGGCGATCCCCAGCAGGCCATTGTCGACGCCGTCGCTCCAGTTGTTCGACCCCATGTCGCTGACGGTGCCGAAGGCGGCGATGCCGATGCCGACCGCCAGCCAGATGACGCCGCGACGCAAATCCCGGGTCCGGGACGGCAGCTTGCTGGCGACGTCCTTGGTCATGGCGTCGATGAGGTCGGGCGGCAGGTCCTGGCCCTTGTCGATGGCGTGCCGGATCGTCGTCTGCATTTCGCGTTTCTCGCGCGACTTGAGGTAGGTCGGGCCGACGACGATGGCGGTGATGGTGCCGAAGACCGCGAAGATCGCGAAAACCGGGATAAGTTCTTCCATGTGGGTATCCCCTCTCTCTCGAGACCGGAGCGTGATGCTTCGGCCTTCTGACGACAAGAGGCGACGGGGGCGTCGTACGGATGCGGCCGGGCGGGTGAAACTTTCGTAAGGCGCCTCAGACGGCGCCGAAACGCCGTGACAGCCAGCGCGCAGCCAGTCCCGCGCCGAACGCCGTGGCCAGAACCGTCGCGGTCGGCTGAAGCGCGGCCGACATGCTTTCGGCCAGGGGCGCGACGACCGGGCTCAGGCCCCACAGCAGCGCAACGGCCGCGATGGTCCACGGGATCAAGGCTGCGACGGTCATCCAGGCTCGGCGTCCCGCGATCCGCCGGGCGACGGCGGCCTGAAAGGCATGGTCGCGGGCGGGCGGCGCCTCGGCGGCGAACAGGGCGGCCAGTTTCCGTTCAGGCGTCATCGGATCCTCCGAGCGCTTTCAACAATCGGGCGCGGCCCCGGTTCACATGCGATTTCACCGTACCCAAAGGCAGGCCCAGGGCCAAGGCGGCCTCGCCGTGCGACCATCCGTCGGCGAGGCAGAGGGCCACGCAGGCCCGGACGTCCGGCGGCAGGTCCGCCATCGCGCCGGCCAAGGCCAGCCGATCTTCCGGCGAAACGCCCGGCGGCGTTTCGACGGTCTCCAGCCAGAGGGAGTCCCGCGCCGCCGACCGTCGGGAGGCCCGGATGCGGTCCCGGGCCTTGCGCCAGGCGATGCCGCACAGCCAGGGGCGGAAGCCGGCCGGCTCGCGCAACGCGCGCAGCGACGACCAGCCGGCGAGGAAAGCCTCCTGCGCCACGTCGTCCGCCTCGGCCCAGCCGCCCCCCAGAACCCGGCGCAGGAAGGCCCGGACGGCGGCCTGATGCCGTTCGACGAGCCGTGAGTAGGCCGCGTCCGATCCGGCCAGCGCCCGGCTGACCAGCATGGCGTCGGTGTGAAGTCCCCCCATTCCCCGCGCTCCGCGCAGCCCTCATCAGTCCCGCCGGTCTCGCCCCCCGCTACGCAGGGCCGAGACGAGCGAGGCAAGGCACAGGGCCCCGAGCACGAAGCTGACGATCAGGAAGGCCTGACTGGCGCCGTAGATATCGGCGTAGCTGGCGTAGGCGAAGCCGGCGGCCATGACGCCGAACAGCACGGTGGAGAACCACGCCCCGTCGCCCGGCCGGCCCGAGCCGCCGGAGTTCGCAGCGCCCCACATGGCCGCGCCCTCCTCATCGATCGGGCGGTCCAGCACCTTCAACAGGGCGGCAGGCGGCTCCTGGCCCTTTTCCGCATAGGTCTGGATCAGCCTCAACGCGTCCCTCTGGCGCCGATAGTTCAGGAAGCTGGTGAAGCCGCCGAACACGAACCAGGCGAGCGGAAACAGCAGCCACCAATAGGACCGGAACAGATCTTCCATCGTCATCATCCCTTCGCGGCGGCCCAGCGCCCCGCTTTCACTGGATAGTCGGCGCCCATCGGGCCGATGGATGCAAGGGTCTCAAATTTTGTTCGCGCGCGCCGGGTGATCCCATCGCCGTCAGCCCCAAGGCGCCGCTGGTGGTGGGACTGCAGCCGGCGCCGCCGGCGGGGCTGATCGTCGGGGTGAGCCTGCAACTGCTCCGGCCAAGCGGCGTTCGCCCCCTGCCCGCCACCTGACGCAAGCCCGGAGATAAGCCCATGGTCCAGATCACCTATCGCATCGTCGAACACGACGGGGGCTGGGCCTACCAGCTGGGCGACACCTATTCGGAGACCTATCCGGATCACGACTCCGCCCGGGCGGCGGCCGTGGCGGCGGCGCGGGAGCAGAAGGTCCCGGACGAGAACACCCTAATCGAATACGCCGACGCGTCGGGACGCTGGATCACGGAAAGGGCCGACGGCCACGACCGGCCGGAGACCGAGGTCGAGGGCTGACAAAAAGACGCGCCCGACCGCAACGCCTTGTGATCGACGGAGGGTAGGCGCGGGGCGGCCCGCCGGTTAGTCCTGCATCATTCAACTGTTGGAACCGGTTACATGCGCCACCTGCCCCTCCCCGCTCCGACCCGTCGCGCGCTTCTGGCCGGGGGTACGTTGGCGGCCGGGCTGATGATGGCGCCGCGGATTGCTGCGGCCCAGGCGCAGGTCAACCTCGAGCGGGTCAACGCCCTGATCGCGCGCATGACCATCGAGGAGAAGGCCGGACAGCTGACGCTCCAGAACGACCCGTTTCGCTGGCGGCCCGAGGGCGTGAACCCCGGCGATACGCTGGACAGCAACCAGGAACAGACGGCGGCCGAGATCCGCGCCGGCCGGATGGGCGCGCTGTTCAACGGCGTCGGGGCGGCGACCACCCGGTTCGTTCAGGAGATGGCGGTCAAGGACAGCCGGCTGGGCATCCCGCTGCTGTTCGCCGCCGACATCGTGCACGGCCTCAAGACCACCTTCCCGGTGCCGCTCGGCGAGGCGGCGAGCTGGGACCTCGACCTGGCCGAGCGCACGGCGCGGGCCGCCGCCGTCGAGGGCGGCGCAGCGGGCGTCCACCAGACCTACGCCCCCATGGTCGACATCGGCCGCGACCAGCGCTGGGGCCGGGTCGTCGAGGGGGCGGGCGAAGATGTACTGCTGGGCAATCTGTTCGCCGCGGCGCGGACGCGGGGCTTCCAGGGCGACGATCTGAAGGAGTGGTCGTCGCTGCTGGCCTGTCCCAAGCATTTCGCGGCCTATGGCGCGGCCGAGGCCGGGCTCGACTACAATTCCACGGACATGAGCGAGCTTGAGCTGCGCTCGGTCTATCTGCCGCCGTTCAAGGCCGCCTTCGACGCCGGCGCCCTGTCGACGATGAGCGCCTTCAACGATCTGAACGGGGTGCCGACCAGCGGCAACAAATGGCTGCTGACCGACATCCTGCGCGGGGAATGGGGTTTCGCCGGCTTCGTGGTCTCGGACTACACCTCCGAGGAGGAGCTGATCGCCCACGGCTACGCCGCCGACGGCCGCGACGCCGCCCGCCTCGCCCTGATGGCCGGGGTCGACATGTCGATGAAGAGCGGCCTCTACATGAAGCACATCCCGGAACTCGTGCAGTCGGGCGATGTGCCGATGGCGCGCGTCGATGAGGCGGTGCGGCGGGTGCTGATGACCAAGGCCGCCCTGGGCCTGTTCGAAAATCCCTATCGCGGCTCCGATGTCCGGGTCGAGCGGCGGGTGACCGGCAGCCGCGAGCATCTGGCGCTGGCGCGCGAGGCCGGGCGCAAGTCGATCGTGCTGCTCAAGAACGAGAACGGTCTGCTGCCCCTGCCCAAGACCGGCAAACGCATCGCCCTGATCGGACCGTTCGGCGCGGACAAGATTGACCTGTTCGGGCCCTGGTCCATTTTCAAGGACGCCAAGCTGTCGGTGTCGCTGGAAGAGGGCCTGCGCGCCGCCATGGGGGCCGGTGGATCGCTGAGCGTGGTCAAGGGCTCGGACGTCGAGGCCCCGATCGCGGGCGGCATCGAGGCGGCGGTGATGGCGGCGTCACAGGCCGATGTCGTCCTGCTGGCCGTCGGCGAGAGTCAGAACATGTCGGCCGAGGCCCAGTCGCGGGTCGATATCGGCCTTCCGGAGCCGCAGCTGGCCCTGGCCGAGGCCGTCGCGGCGACGGGCAAGCCGGTGGTGGTGATCCTGCGCCACGGCCGGGCCATGGAACTATCGGGCGCGGTCAAGGACGCGCCGGCGATCCTCGCCACCTGGTTCCTGGGGTCGGAGACCGGCAACGCCGTCGCCGACGTGCTGTTCGGCGACCACGCCCCGACCGGGCGGCTGCCGGTCAGCTTTCCGCATTTCTCGGGCCAGTCGCCCTTCTACTATGCCCACAAGACCACGGGGCGTCCGGCGGCGTCGCGCAACGAAGGCTTCAAGGCCCAGTTCCGCGAGACCGGCAACAACGCCCTCTATCCGTTCGGTCACGGCCTGACCTATGCGCCGGTCTCCTATTCGCCGGTGCGGCTGTCGGTGCCGACGATGGCGTGGAACGGACAGGTCACCGCCTCGGTCACCCTGACCAACAACGGTTCGCGCGAGGCGTCGGAGGTGGTGCAACTGTATATCCGCGACCGCGCCGCCTCGATCACCCAGCCCGCACGTCTGCTGAAGGGCTTTCGGCGGGTGACCGTGCCGGCGGGAGGCAGCGTCGAGGTCAGCCTGCCGCTGACCTTCGCGGACCTGCTGTTCCTCGGTCAGGACCTTCAGCCGACGGTGGAGCCGGGCCTGTTCGACGTCTGGCTGGCCCCGAACGCCCAGGCCGGCGAGGCGGCGCAGTTCACCCTGACGCGCTGATCAGGCGCAGGCGGCTTCGTAGAGCGCAGGCTTGAAACCCACCAGCGTGCGGTCGCCGAGGTCGAGCACCGGACGTTTGATCATCGACGGCTGTACCAGCATCAGGTCGATCGCCTTGTCGGCGTCGAGGTCGGCCTTGTCGGCGTCCGGCAGGGCGCGGAAGGTCGTACCGGCGCGGTTCAGCACGGTCTCCCAGCCATGCTCCGCCACCCAGTGCTCCAGCCGCGGGCGGTCTATCCCGGCCTTCTTATAGTCGTGAAAGACGAAGGCGACGCCGTGCTGGTCGAGCCAGACGCGGGCCTTCTTGACCGTGTCGCAGTTGGGGATGCCGTAGAGAGTCAGGGTCATTGTTCCTGTCTGACGGGAGCCTGCACGAGTCGCAAGGCGAGCCTCTTGCATTTAACTGTTTGGTTTAATATAGAGGCCGGATCAGCAATGGAGACCGCCATGACCAGCCTCTCCCCGCGTCAGAAAGTCATTCCCTGCCTGTGGTTCGACAAACAGGCCGAGGAGGCCGCGAACTTCTATGTGTCGATGCTGCCGGATTCCCGGGTCGACAGCGTGATCCGCGCGCCGGGCGACTACCCCAGCGGCCAGAGCGGCGATGTGCTGGTGGTCGAGTTCACCCTCGCGGGCAGCCGCTACACCGCCCTGAACGGCGGTCCGCACTTCAA
Source organism: Brevundimonas sp. (assembly GCA_012270135.1). Lineage (GTDB taxonomy): Bacteria > Pseudomonadota > Alphaproteobacteria > Caulobacterales > Caulobacteraceae > Brevundimonas. The sequence goes on from JAAXIW010000367.1 coordinate 7,107, forward strand.
ATTCAATGAAGCCGTCTCGCTGCAGATCGACTGCGAGGACCAGGCGGAGGTCGACCGGCTGAGCGACGCCCTGTCCGCCGTGCCCGAGGCGGAGCAGTGCGGCTGGGTCAAGGACCGCTATGGCCTGTCATGGCAGATCGTGCCCCGGGCGATGACGGAATTCCTGTCCGATCCGGACGAAGGCGTCAGGAAGCGCACCTTCGCGGCCATGATGGACATGAAGCGGCTCAACGTCGCCGAACTGGAGCGCGCGGCGCGGGGCTGATCCGCCCCTCCAAGGAACAGAACGGCCGCCGGGCGCTTGACCCTTCGAGCGACAAGAGGAGGCTCTCATGAACCGGCTGGCCTGGACCGCGACGGTCCTCACATTCGCCCTTGCGGGCTGCGGATCGCCCGAGACGACGGAACCGGCGGAGGCGCCCTCCCCCGCACCCGCGCCCGCGCCGGCCGGCGCCACGGGCGCTGTCGCCATGCTTCAGACGGCGGACGGGACCGCGGCAGGCCGCGCCGCGGCGAGCGACGCCGGCGGCCAGGTGATGATCTCGCTGACTGTCGAGGGATTGCCGCCCGGCGAGCATGGCGTCCATGTCCACACCACCGGGCGCTGCGACGCCCCGACCTTCGAGACGGCGGGCGGTCACTGGAACCCGACCAGCCAGCAGCACGGGCTGGAGGATCCGGCCGGCCAGCACGCCGGCGACATGCCGAACCTGACGGTGGGTCCGGACGGTCGCGGCACGCTGGAATACCGGCTTGAGGGTGGAAGCTTCGCCGGACTGTTCGACGCCGACGGCTCCGCCTTCGTGGTTCATTCGGGAGCCGACGATCAGCGCACCGATCCCTCGGGCGACAGCGGCGACCGGATCGCCTGCGGGGTGTTCGAGCGGGGCTAGAGGCCTATTCCCACTCGATCGTACCCGGCGGCTTGGAGGTCACGTCGTAGACGACGCGATTGACCCCCCTCACCTCGTTGACGATGCGGGTGGCGCAGCGGCCGAGGACGTCCCACGGGAATTCGAAGAAGTCGGCGGTCATGCCGTCGGTCGAGGTCACCGCGCGCAGGGCCAGCACCTTCTCATAGGTGCGGGCGTCGCCCATGACGCCGACGGTCTTGACCGGCAGCAGCACGGCGAAGGCCTGCCAGATCTTGTCGTAGAGGCCCGCCTTGCGGATTTCGTCGAGGTAGATGGCGTCGGCCTGCTGCAGGGTCTCGACGGCGTCCGGCGTGATCTCGCCGGGGATGCGGATGGCCAGGCCGGGCCCCGGGAAGGGATGGCGGCCCACGAAGGCGTCGGTCAGGCCCAGCTCGCGGCCCAGGGCCCGGCCCGCGGCCTAGCACAGTTCGCGCAGGGGCTCCCCCAGCTGCCGCTTCAAATAGGCGGGCAGGCCGCCGACGTTGGGGGGGCTCTTGATGACGTGGGCCTTGCCGCTCGATGACGACACGCTCTCGATCACGTCGGGATAGAGGGTGCCCTGGGCGAGGAATTCGGCGCCGTCGATCTTGCCGGCCTCGCGGTCGAAGATCTCGATGAAGACCCGGCCGATGATCTTGCGCTTGGTCTCGGGATCCGATTGACCGGCCAGCTCGCCAAGAAATTCCTTCGATGCATCAACGTGGATCAGCGGGATGTTGTAGTGATCCCGGAACAGGGTCGTGACCTGTTTCGCCTCGTCCTTGCGCAGCAGGCCGGTGTCCACGAAAACGCAGGTCAGCTGGTCGCCGATGGCTTCGTGGATCAGGACCGCGGCGACCGAAGAGTCGACGCCGCCCGACAGGCCGCAGATCACCTTGGCCGAGCCGACCTGTTCGCGGATCTGGGCGATTTTTTCATCGCGATAGGCGGCCATGGTCCAGTCGCCCTGCAGTCCCGCGATGCCGTGGGTGAAGTTCTTCAGCATGATCGCGCCGCGCGGGGTGTGCATCACCTCGGGGTGGAACTGGACGCCGTAGAAGCGGCGGGCCTCGTCGGCGATGACGGCGTAGGGCGAGCCGGCGGACGTCGCGACAGCCTCGAAACCCTCGGGGATGGCGACGATCTTGTCGCCGTGGCTCATCCACACGGTTTCATCCTCGCCGACCCCTGCCAGATCGGCCAGCAGCGGAGAGGTTTTCCGCACGGTGATCTCGGCGCGGCCGAATTCGCGGTGGTGTCCCCCCTCGACCTTGCCCCCCAGCTGTTCGCACATGGTCCTCTCGCCATAGCAGATGCCCAGCCCCGGCACGCCGGCCTCGAACCCGGCCTGGGGCGCCCGGGGGCTGCCCTCCTCGTGGACGCTCTCGGGGCCGCCGGACAGGATGATCGCCGCCGGCTTCATCGCGGCCAGCGCGGCTTCGGCCTTCGCATAGGGATGGATCTCGCAGTAGACGCTGGCCTCGCGCAGGCGGCGGGCGATCAACTGGGTCACCTGGCTGCCGAAGTCGACGATCAGGACCTTCTGGTGATCAGCGGGGGCGGTCATGCGGGCTCCGTGGCGGCAGGCGTGAAATGGTCATGCAACAGGTCGAGGGCTTCGGCCAGACGGAGATCGATCTCGGCCAGGGCGTCGGTCCAGTGGCGCAGTTCAGTCAGGTCCGTGCGGCCGTCCGAGACGCCGCGCAGGCCCATGACCGGCACGCCGAAACGGGCGGCGGCGCGGACGACGGCATAGGTCTCCATGTCGACCATGTCGGCGTCGACACCGTCATAGGCGACGCCCGAGACGACGCTGGCGCCCGTGGCCAATCGGGCCGTTGGGACGGAGCGCGGCCCTTCCATGAGAGGCAGGATAGCCGAACCGGGCAGGAACGGCGTCTCCCCCTTCGGAAATCCGAGCACGCTGGCGTCCATGTCGCGATAGGCGACGTTGGAGACGCGATAGACCCGGACGTGATCGAGCGTCCTCGAGCCGGCCGAACCGAGGCTGATCACCAGGTCCGGCAGGTCCCCCGCCGCCTTGAGCTCGGCCAGGACGTGGCCGACGGCGGAGGCGGCCTCGACCGGGCCCACGCCGGTCATCAGGGGACGTATGCGCGCGCGGAGCGCCGGGCCGTACTCGGGCTCGGCGGCCATGGCGCACAGGGCGGTCTTCGAGCCGAAGCGGGAAAGAGCCCAGTCCCGGCTCACGCCCGCCGCTCGTAGAGGGCGGCGAAGAAGCCGTCGGTGTTGGGGGAGGCCGGCGAGAGCCGCAGGCGGCTGCCGTCAGCGACCGCCGTCAGACGCGCGCGGCCGGTCTCGGTGACAGCGTCCGTCGACAGGGCGTTCGCGACCGGGAGGGGCGCGAAGCCGTCGTGGGCGGCCTCGAAGGCGGTGGCGGTCGCCTCGTTCTCGGCCGTCAGCATCGAGCAGGTGACGTAGACCAGCCGACCGCCCGGCTTCACCAGCTGGGCGGCCTGCGACAGGATGCGGAGCTGCAGGACGTGGAGCCGCTCGACCTCGTCGGGCTTGAGCCGCCAGGCGTCCTCGGGACGGCGCCGCCATGTTCCGGAACCGCTGCACGGCGCATCGACGAAGACCAGATCGGCCTTGCCGTTGAACTCGTCGACCCCGCCGCCGTTCTGGCCGAGCAGGCGCAGGTCGGCCTCGAGGCCGGCGCGGGAGAGGCGGGTGCGGATGTTGTCGAGCCGCTTCTGGACGCTGTCGCAGGCGACCCGCGTCCCCTGCCCTTCCATGGCCTGGGCGAGGGCGAGGGTCTTGCCGCCCCCCCCGGCGCAGTAGTCGACCACGGTCATGCCGGGCCGGACGCCAGCCAGCCAGGAGACGATCTGGCTGCCTTCGTCCTGGATCTCGATGCGGCCGGCCTTGAAGGCTTCCTGGGCCTGGACGTTAGGCGGCGGCTCGGACGGGAGGCGCAGGCCCCAGGCCGACCACGGCGTCGACTCCGGCGACAATCCGGCCTCGCGCAACTCGGCGGCGACCGCCTCGACCGTGGCGACGGCCCCGTTGACGCGCAGGTCGATCGGCGCGCGCGGGGCCATCAGCTCGCGGGCCTCCTCGCTCCAGCGTTCCCCGAAGGTCGCCTTGAAGTCCTCGACCACGAACTCGGGCAGACCGGCGGCGACCCAGCCGGGCAGATCGCCTTGCCCGGCGGTGATGCGGGCGCGTTCCTGCTTCGACAGCGGCCGCGGGCCGTAGCCTTCGCCGGAGTGCAGGGCCTCGATCTCCTCCAGCGACAGGCCGTCGATCAGGGACAGGGAGCCGATCACCAGCGCCCGCCCGTCCTCGCGCCCGCCCATGGCCCAGACCAGCCGTCCGCGCGCCCTCAGGACGCGAGAGCCGCGGTCGGCGCCGGCGCGCCGCGCCTTGGAG
>JAAXIW010000009.1 GCA_012270135.1 Brevundimonas sp.
CTAGACCGGAGGACCGCCGCCGAGCTGGCCCTGGCCCTCCCCCTCCCGCCGCCCTCCCCCGAACTGCAGGCGCGGCTGGCCGTGCGCCGCTCGGCCCCGGCGCAGGCGCTGACCGGCCCCGGGCCGTCGCCGGACGAGGTCGGGCGCATCCTGCTGCTGGGGGCGCGGTCACCGGACCACGGCAAGCTGTTCCCGTGGCGGTTCGTGGTCATGGGACCGGAGCGGCGCGCGGCGCTGGCCGAGGCGCTGGCGCCGCTGGCCGAGCGGCAGGCCGATCCGGGCAAGGCGCGCAAGGTGCTGTCCAAGCTGACGGCGCCGCCGCTGACCATCCTCGTGGTCTCCACGCCGGTCGAGGGGCACAAGGTGCCGGTGTGGGAGCAGCAACTCTCCGCCGGAGCGGTGTGCATGAACCTCGAACACGCCGCCAATGCGCTGGGCTATTCGGCGAGCTGGATAACGGACTGGTACAGCTATGACCCGCAAGCGATGGAAATGCTTGGACTAGACGCCGGAGAACAGGTGGCCGGATTCATTCATGTGGGGACCTTGGCCGAGCCGCCGCTGGAGCGGCCGCGACCGGACCTGGCGGCGAAGGTCGACTACCAGATCTGAGCCACCGCCCGGATGGCGAGGCCGGCGACGACGGCTTGCGCCAGCGTGACCGCGATCAGGGCGGCGAGGAGAAGGCCTTCGGTGCGGTCGCGGGCGAAGCGCATGGCGGCAGGATGCGGGGATTCGGCCCCGCCGACGATCACCGATCCGCGACGCCGGTCAGATAGCGGGCGTGGAGCAGCGGCTTTCCAAGCCAGTAGCAGAGCTCGGCGGGGCGCTCGACGTCCCAGACGGCGAGGTCGGCGGCCTTGCCGGGCGCGATGACGCCGACATCGTCGAGGCCGAGGGCCCGGGCCGCGATGCGGGTGGCGCCGGCCAGCGCCTCTTCCGGCGTCAGGCGGAACTGGACGCAGGCGAGATTGAGCGCCGCCGTCATCGAGGCGACCGGCGAGGTGCCGGGATTGCAATCGGTGGCCACGGCCATGGCGACGCCGTGGCGGCGCAGCAGGTCGACCGGCGGCGGGGTGGTCTCGCGCAGCATCAGATAGGCCCCCGGCAGGAGGACGGCGACGACGCCGGATTCGGCCATGGCGCGGACGCCGGATTCGGTCGTGTGCTCGATGTGGTCCGCCGACAGGGCGTTGTATTTCGCCGCCAGGGCCGCGCCGCCGCCGTCGGACAGCTGGTCGGCGTGGAGCTTGACCGGCAGACCGAGGGCGCGGGCCTTGTCGAACAGGCGGGCGACCTCGTCGGTGGAGAAGGCGATGGGCTCGCAATAGGCGTCGACGGCATCGACCAGGTCCTCGGCGTGGGCCGCGGGGAGGATTTCATCCACAGCCTTGTCCACATAGCGGGCGCGGTCGGCGCGGTGCTCCGTTGGAACGGCGTGGAGGCCGAGATAGCTGGTGCGGACGCGGACGCCGGCTTCGCGGCCCAGGCGGCGGGCGACGCGTAGCATCTTCAGCTCGCCGTCATGGTCGAGGCCATAGCCGGACTTGATCTCGACGGTGGTGACCCCCGAGGCCTTGAGACCGGCGAGGCGGGTCAGGGCGGCGGCGTAGAGCTCATCTTCGGAGGCGGCGCGGGTGGCGGCGACGGAGGAGACGATGCCGCCGCCGGCGCGGGCGATCTGCTCATAGGTGGCGCCGCCGAGCCGCTGTTCGAACTCGCCCGAGCGGTCGCCGCCGAAGACCAGATGGGTGTGGCAGTCGATCAGGCCGGGGGTGATCCATCGGCCGTCGAGGCGGTGGGTTTCCACAGCCTTGTGCACAGGCAGGTCGGCGCGGGGGCCGGCCCAGACGATGCGGCCGTCGGCGATCAGAATGGCGGCGTCCTCGACCGCGCCGTAGGGCTCGCCGCCCTCGTCCATGGCCGCCAGACGACAGTCGGTAAGGAGCAGGTCGGCGCGGATCATCGCGCCTCGAATCCGGCCAGCAGTTCGCAGAACCAGCGGCCGGCGGTGAGGGAGCCGAGGTCGCCGATCTCGAGCGAGGGGTCGTATTCGGTCAGGTCGACGGCGCGGACCTTGGGATGGGCGCCGATGACGCGCGCGGCGTCGAAGAAGTCGTGGACGGAGACGCCGCCGGGGCGGGCGCCGGGCGAGGCGGGCCACTGGCTGCGGTCGATGACGTCGATGTCGAAGTCGACGTAGATCGCGTCGCAGAGGGCCGAGAGACGGTCGAGCTCTTCGGCGACGACGG
>JAAXIW010000002.1 GCA_012270135.1 Brevundimonas sp.
GCCTTCTTCGCCGGGGGCGCGGGCGTCGGGGCGGGCGCGGTCTCGACCGCCGACGGCGCGGGGCGCGGCTGCACCGCTTCCGGCGGCGGCGTGAAGGTCGGCGCCGTCGCGGGCGCCTCGGTCCCGGCATAGACCTCGATGCCGGCCGTCGGATCGACCGGCTGGGCCTCCAGCGGAACCTCGCCGCGGATCTCGCCGACCGGCGTGCCGACCGCGGGCGGAGCGTCGCCCGAGGCGCGCGGCCCGGCCCGGTAATAGACCACCACGGCGATGATCAGCACCAGCAGCACCACCGCCGAGATGATCAGCGTCATCGGCGGGGCCTTGCCGCCGCCGCCGCCGCCGCCCCCGCCGCTCCGGCGCGGATCGTAGCCCTGGCGGTTGAACGGCAGGTCGTCGTCGGTCGGCGGCGTATAGGCGCCGCGGTCACGGCCCGGATTGGGGCGATAGGGATCTTCGTGTGACATGGCCGCGCCTTCCGTCTGCCGCGCGAATCGAGACGCGGAACCCACACTCTATCCCGGTCCGAGTCCTTTTTCAGGCCGCGATCGCCGCCGCCCCCTACAGATCGAGCGCCAGATCGAGGCTGAACAGCTTCCTGTGCTCCTCGATGGCATAGCGGTCGGTCATGCCGGCGATGTAGTCGCACACCGCCCGCGCCCGCCGCGTCTCGTCGCTGGTCCCCGCCTTGCCCGACCATTCCGGCGGCAGCGTCCCCGGATCGGCCATGAACAGCTGGAACATCTCGGCCAGGATGCGCCGCGCCTGGCTGCGCGTGCGGTTGACGCGATAGTGCCGATACATCCGCTCGAACAGGAACGACCTCAACACCCCCAGATCGGCCAGCATGCCGTGCGAGAAGGCCACCAGCGTCCGCCCCGCCGTGCGCACGTCCTCGCTGGAGCGAACATCGGCCGCCTCGATCCGCGCCTCGGACTCGGCCAGCACGTCCTCGACCATGACGCCGATCATCCGCCGCACCGCCTCGATGCGCACCATCCGGTCGTCGATGCCCGGCCAGTCCTTGCGCACCCCGTGCAGCACCGGCCCGATCAGCGGCACCTCCGACAGGTCTTCCAGGGTGAACAGCCCCGCCTGCACCCCGTCGTCGACGTCGTGGTTGTTGTAGGCGATGTCGTCCGCGATCGCCGCCGCCTGCGCCTCCAGCGAGGCGAACGTCCCCAGCCGCAGGTCCCAGCCCGGCGCATAGTCGGCGATGGCCCGCCACGCCGGCTCGTCCAGCCGGTGCGACACCGGCCCGTTGTGCTTGACCACCCCCTCGACGGTCTCCCAGCTCAGGTTCAGCCCGTCGAAGCCCGGATAGCGCTCCTCCAGCCGGGTCACCACCCGGAAGGTCTGGACGTTGTGGTCGAACCCGCCCCACGGCGCCATCTGGGCCTGCAGCTCGTCCTCGCCCGCATGGCCGAACGGCGGATGCCCCAGGTCGTGGGCCAGCGCCACCGTCTCCGCCAGATCGGTGTCCAGCCGCAGCGCATGGGCCAGCGACCGCGCGATCTGCGCCACCTCCAGCGAATGGGTCAGCCGGGTGCGGTAGTGGTCGCCCTCGTGCGCCACGAAGACCTGGGTCTTCTCCTTCAGCCGACGGAAGGCGGTGGCGTGGATGATCCGGTCGCGGTCGCGGGCGTAGGCGTTGCGCGTCCGGCTGATCGGCTCGGGCGTCAGCCGGCCACGGCTGTGTTCGGGATATTCGGCATACGCTGCGCGCTCAGGGATCGACACGGCGGCTCATTCTCCGGCGGGGCCTTTGCGATCGCCCGTCCGCGCCTCATATAGAGCGCCGTGAGCACCGTCCAATCCGCCCCCGCCTTCCAGATTTCGCCCCACGCCGGTGGCCATGGCCTGACCCTGTCCGACAGCGCCGCCGCCCGCCTCGCGAAACTGGCCGAGAGCGAAGGCCATCCCGTCATGCTCCGCGTCGCCGTCGACGGCGGCGGCTGCTCCGGATTCCAGTACCGCTTCGAACTGGTCGAGACCGCCGAGCCCGACGACCTGCGCATCGAAACCGCCGGCCAGACCGCCCTCGTCGACCCCGTCTCCCTCCCCTTCCTCAAGAACTCCGAAATCGCCTTCGTCGACGACCTCGCCGGCGCCCAGTTCGTGGTCCGCAACCCGAACGCGGCCTCCAGCTGCGGCTGCGGGGTCAGTTTCTCGATCTGAGGAGAGCGCTCGCCCTCCCTTTCGTCATCCTCCGGCAAGGCGCTTCAGCGCCGCGACCGGGGGACCCAGCGG
>JAAXIW010000329.1 GCA_012270135.1 Brevundimonas sp.
CCCTGCCGCTGACCGGCACGGGCGTGGTCAGCCGCATCATCACCGACCTGTGCGTCTTCGACGTCAAGCCGGACGGCGCCGGCTTGGAGCTGATCGAACTGGCCGACGGCGTCACCCTCGAAGAGGTCGCCGCCAGGACCGAGGCCAGCTACACCGTTGCCGAAGGGCTCAAGGCGTAGGCATAGTTAATCCTCCGGGCCGCGTGGCCGCTTTGGAGGGGACATCCGATGGCCGACGGAAGCTACCGCTGGCAGGGGCATACGCCGACGCCCGACGCCGCCCGCGTCGAGGCCATCCACGCCGGCTACGACGAGGCGCAGGCGCCCGGTTTCGCCGAGCCCGCCCGCGCCGTCGCCGTCGAACGCATCGAGGCCGCCCTCGCCGCCGCCCGCTCCGGCGACCTCGCCGGCGCCGCCAACGCCCTGGCAAGCGCCCGCTCGGTGCTCGAGAGCCTGAACCCCGACGCCCTCGAACCGCGCCGCGGCCTCGCCGGCCTGTTCGACAGCCGCAACAAACGCCTCAAGGCCTTCCGCGAGAGCTTCCGCCATGCGTGCGCCGCCCTCTCGGACGCCGCCGCCGACCTGGCCGGCCGGATCGAGGAGTCCGCCCGCCGCTCCGGCGCGCTCGACGGGGTCTGGGCCGGGGTGCGCGCCGCCATGGTCGCGCTCGACGCCCATCTGATCGCCGCCGCCCGCCGCCTCTCCGGCCGCGTCTCCGCCGAAGACGCGCCGCCCCATCCGCTGGAAGCCCGCAAGGCCACGCTCGACGCCTGCCGCTCGGCCGCCCTCGGGGCCCTGCCCCTGATCCGCGGCGCGCAGAACGCCGACGCCCGCGCCGCCGAGGCGCTCAGGGCCTGCGGCGACGGCATGACGGAATGGCGTCAGGGCTGGAGCGAGGCGCTCGGCCTCGCCGGCAAGCGCCCGAAGAAGGTCCGCCCCGATCGCGATCGACTGTTGGCCCTTCGCGACGCCCTGCTGGCCCGCATCGACCGGGCGACGTCGGAGCTGACGGCGTCGCGCGACCGCCGGGCCCAGATCGAGACCCGGCTGACCGAGCTTCGCTCGCCGCTCTGATCAGCCCGCGTTGGCGTCGGTCCAGGCGACGATCTGGGTATTCAGGTCCCGCGTGGCGATGTCGAACGCCTCGACGATCGCCGAGACCCGGTTCGCCGCCGCCGGCTGCTGCACCGTGAACGTCCGCTCCGCCGCCACCGTGCGGTCGGGCGTGGCCAACAATCTCGCCCGCGCCGTGACCACCACCATCGGCGCCATGCCCGGCGCGTCATAGCGGGCCTCAAAGGCCCGGACGTCGACATTCAGCGAACGCTCGCCCCGGCTCAGCTCGCGCGGGCCGATGATCCGCACCCGGGTCGCCTGCGCCGAGAAGGCGTTCTCCAGGCTCTCCATATAAAGGTCGGCCGCGGGCGAAACCCAACGCGCCCCGGCGATATAGGCCGTCTCCGTGCCGGTCACGCCAAGAATCCGGTCGCCCTCGACCGCCTCCGGGAACTCGACCCGGCGCAGGTTCACCGGACGCAGGGCGATCTGCCCCTCCGCAGCGCCGGCCGCCGCCGGACCGCCGAACCGGTAGGTCTGCACCGGATCGGGAGTGGACAGCAGGGCGCAACCGGCGAGAGCGAGGACGCAGGTCATCGCGGCGGCGAGCTTGATCGAAGTGCGGATCACGGCTGAACCTCCATTTCCTTGCTCGGCGCGCGGCCGATGAAGTCGCGCGGGCTGGACCGCACCTCGTCGATCAGGCCCTCCAGAGAGCGCGTCGCGTCCTCCAGGCCCTGGATCGCCTGCTGCATCTGCGGAAGGCCGGTGGTGACGAACTCGTTGACCGGTCCTTCCGCTCCCGTCGCGATGCGGTTGATCGCAGCCACAGCAGTGCGGGCCTCCTCGGCGGCGGCGTTGATATTGGCCACCGCCTGCTGTCCATCGCCCTCGACGATGCGGCGCGTGCTGACTGCCAGCGCCTCGTATTCGGCGACCGCGGCGTTGGCGCGGGTCAACGCCTGCTCCAGCTGCTGCAACATTCCCTTCCGCGCCTCGAGTTCGGTGCTCAGCGACTCGATGTTCTTCAGGCTGGTCGAGAATGACCGCACATTGTCGTCGGACAGGACCCGGTTGATCCGGTTCAGCGCATCCACCGTCTGCGCCAGAACGGTGCCCGATCCCGACAGAAGTTCCGCGATCGGCGACGGCTGGCTCTGGATCACCGGCACGACATTGTCCGCATACTGCTCCTTGAGAATGGCGCTGTTCGGATTTCCGGCGGTGATCTGGATGTAGTTCAGCCCGGTGATGCCCTGCGGCTCCAGCTGGGCGCGGGACGTGACCCGCACCGGCGTGGTTCCGTCGACGCGAATGCGCGCGATGACCTGGTCGCCCTTGTTCGGATCGAGGTTCAGATCGGTGACCTCGCCGACGCGAATGCCGTTGAAATGCACCTCGCCACCCTCCGACAGCCCGCGCACCGGACCGTAGAAGACGATGTCGTAGACGTCGTAGTCGCTGTTGAACTGAAGGCGGGCCAGCCAGATGGCGAACACGGCCAGCGCCGCCATCAAGGCGATGGTGGCGATGCCGACAGCGGCGTAGTGGGCGTCTCTTTCCATCTCTCCGCTCTCCTCAGGCGGCTTTCTTGCCGGCGCGACCGCGCGGGCCGAGGAAGTATTCCCGGATCCACGGGTGGTCCGATTGCTCCAGTTCCCGAACCGGAGCCTTGGCCACGATCCGCTTGTCCGCCACGACCGCCACCTTGTCGGTGATAGCGTAGAGGCTGTCGAGATCGTGGGTGATCATGAACACCGTCAGGCCGAGGTCGTTCGACAATTGCCGGATCAGGTCATCGAACGCCGCCGCGCCGATGGGATCGAGCCCCGCCGTAGGCTCATCCAGAAACAGCAGCTCCGGATCCAGCGCCAGCGCCCGCGCCAGCCCGACCCGCTTGCGCATCCCGCCGGACAACTCGGCCGGCTTCAGATGGTGGGCCTCCGGCTTCAGTCCGACCATGGCGATCTTCATCTCGGCCAGTTCCTGGATGACGTCCTTGCGCAAGCTGGTGTGCTCGATCAGCGGCGACGCGACGTTGTCGATCACGCTGAGGGACGAGAACAGCGCGCCGTGCTGGAACAGGATGCCCGTGCGGCGCTCGATATCGGCTTCCTGCGCCTTGGTCAGTTCGGCGCGGTCGTGGCCGAAGATGCGGATCGAGCCGCCCTCCGGCTCCTTCAACCCGATGATCGAGTTGAGGAGTACGGTCTTGCCCGAGCCCGATCCACCGACCACGCCGAGCACCTCGCCCCTCTCGACATCAAGGTCGAGGTTCTCATGGATCACCCGATCGCCAAATTGGCTCAACAGGCCGCGCACCTCGACGAGGCGTTCCGGTGTCACGTTCTGCGTCGTCTCGACGGTCAAATGTTCAGCTCCATGAACAGAAGGGCGAACACCGCGTCGAGGAAGATGATGGCGAAGATCGCCTGGACCACGGCCGCCGTCACCCGCCGTCCAAGGCTCTCCACATCCCCAGCCACCGCCATGCCCTGGCGGCAGCCGATCGCGGCGATGACCAGGGCGAACACCGGCGCCTTGACCAGTCCGACGAACAGGTGGTTGCCCATATCCGCCGTCGTCGCCATGCGCTGGATGAAGAACGACGGTCCCAGCCCGAGTTCGCTCCAGGTCACCAGCAAACCTCCGAAAATGCCGGTCAACATCGCGATGAAGGTCAAAAGCGGCAGCATGACGATCAGGGCGGCGAGGCGCGGAATGACCAGGGCCTGGAAAGGATTGACCCCCATCACCTGCATGGCGTCGACCTCCTGGTTCATCCGCATGGAGCCGATCTCGGCCGCGAAAGAGGACGAGGATCGACCGGCGAGAAGGACGGCGGCTATGACCACGGCGAATTCGCGCAGCACGGAGATGGAGATCAACTCCACGGCGAAGACGTCGAAGCCGACCGTCCGCAACAGGTCCGCGCCGATGAAGGCGATCACCGCCCCGATGAAGAAGCTGGTCACCGCCACGATCGGGATCGCATCCAGCCCGGCACGCTCCCCTTGGCTGAACCAGGCGGCCCAGCGAACCTTGTTCCAGTGCTTGAACGTCGAACCGGTCGCAGTGATCAGTCGGCCGAGGAAGGCCATCGAAAGCGTCGCCTCGGCGGCGATATCGTGCACGCCACGACCGACCTTGGCGAAGCCACGCACCCAACCCGGAGGCCGCGGAAGCGGACCAGCGCTCTCCCGCTCCAGCCGCTCGACAAGGGCGTAGGTGCGGCCGGCCTCGGGCCGTTGGGTCCACGCCGCCTCCGGCAATACGCAGTTGCTGGCCTGTACGATGGCGAGGGCGCCGGCCGTGTCGAACCGACCCAGTTCGCCCAGATCGACGGCGTCGACGCAGCGTTGATGAAGGGATTCGTCCAGCCGCCTCGAGATGCGGCCGAGGCTGGTCGCGGTCCAGTCGCCGATCAGGCGCAGGGTCACACGTCCGTCGCCGTCCTCGATCTGAAAGTCCGCTGCGGCCATGCCCCTACCTAGATTGCGCCGTTCGATTTGCCTACGGCCCGACCACGGCAAAGCTGGGGCAGAGCGAGAACGCCGGCCCGGCGTATTTGTTCAGCCACGCTCGGCAGGTCAGTCAGAGCAGCGCTCTGGCGCGTTCCAGATCCGCCACGAACCGGTCTCTTTCGGCCGCCCCAAGCGCCTCGTCCGGAATTCGAAGCAGATAGGAGGGATGGACCGTCAGCAGGGCCTTGGTCCCATCGCCCAGTTCGATGCCTTGGCCGCGTTCCTTGGTGACTGCCGCCTTGCGGCCCAGAACCCCAAGGGCTGCCGTTCCTCCAAGAGTCACAATCACCTTCGGCGCCACCAGCCGACGCTCCGCGTCCAGCCACCACCTGCAGGCGGAGACCTCGCCGGTCGAAGGCGTCTTGTGCAACCGGCGTTTGCCTCGCGGCTCATGCTTGAAGTGCTTCACGGCGTTGGTGACGAAGACATCCTCCCGTTCGATCCCGGCCTCCTGAAGGGCTGCGTCCAGAACCCGCCCCGCAGGCCCGACGAAAGGATGGCCCGCCAAATCTTCCCGATCGCCGGGTTGCTCGCCCACGATCATCAACCGCGCCCTCCTCGGGCCTTCGCCGCAGACTCCCTGGGTGGCGTCGCGCCAAAGCGGGCATCGCCGGCACGCCTGCACCGCCTGATCGACCTCCGACAGCGACGACGCCCGGAATCCCTCCTCGAAAGAGGCGTCCCGGTTGATCCGCGACAACGTCTTCGCGAGCCGGACATTCGGCTCGGAGGCGGGCATAGCGACCTTCGTCTTCAGCCGAGCCGGGTTGAACGTCGAGGCGTAGTAGGTCTTCCAGAACTCCTCGATCTCGTCCTCGGCCGGAGCCATCTCTCGCGTCGCCGGAGGGCCGAAGGTCAGGTTCTCGGCATTCCAGTGGGCGCATCCGTCAGGCGTCAGGATGGACCAACGCATGGTCGTAAACCGCCGCACGAAAAAGGGAGCCGTCTTTTCAAGAACCCGGTGGGCGGGCTCAAACCACGCCCACCACCGTTCGCGACCCTCCTCCTCGACCAGGCGGAAACGGACGAAGGCCTTCATCTTGTGGCTGGCGCGGCTGACGTTCTTCGCCCGCTCCATGGCGTCCGCGACATCGATGTCGGTGACCACCTTCATCAGGTCCGGTTCTTCACCGAGGCGCCACAGCAATCGATAGAGCAGATCGAACCGGTCGTCCGACCGATGCAGGATCACCTCCTGGGCGAGATCCACGAAGGTCTTCGGAACACTGAACGGCGTTGCATCTCCAGCCGCCGCGGGCATGCATTCGTCAAACAGGCCGCCGGAGCCGGCTCCGACGCGAAACGCGGCGGCCTCCGGGCTCACCCCCGCCTGCCGGAACGTCCGCGCCGCCTTGCGCCAGCCCTCAAAGTCGGTCTCGCCCGCGAGAGCCGCAACGCGCATCAGAACAGGCTCATCTGCATGGGCGCCGGATCGGGAGCGATACGGGATCGCAGGTCAATGGCGTCGGTGAGACCGCCCGGCGTCCAGTCGAGCGCCGTGATAAACGGGCGAACCTTGTCGATACCCCGGCAAAGGCGGGCGATGTCCTCGAGCCGAAGCGTGCGCCAACGCCGGACCGACACAAGCCGGTTCACCGATTTCACGCCCAGACCGGGCACGCGGAGCAATATTTCCCGCGGCGCCGTGTTCACATCCACCGGAAACAGCTCCCGTCGGTTCAGGGCCCATGCCAGTTTGGGATCGATGGCGAGGTCCAGCATTCCATCCGTCGCGGCCTCCCCGATTTCCGGGGCGGAGAATCCGTAGAAGCGCATCAACCAGTCAGCCTGATACAGCCTGTGCTCGCGCATCAGGGGCGGTTTCGCGAGAGGCAAAGAGCTCGACGAATCCGGGATCGGGCTGAAGGCCGAATAATAGACCCGGCGCAGACCATAGCCGCCATAAAGGGAGGCGCTCCGGTCCAGGATTTCTGTATCCGCCGCCCCGTCGGCGCCGACAATCAGCTGGGTCGACTGGCCCGCCGGGGCGAATTTCGGCGGGCTGGCCCGATCGCGCCGCCCCGGCTTCGCGGCCTCGGCGGCCAGGCGAACCTGACCCATCGCCTTCTTGATGACGCCAGCATCCTTCTGGGGCGCCAGCCGCTTCAGAGCCTCGTCCCGCGGCAGTTCTATATTGGCCGACAACCGGTCGGCGTAGAGTCCCGCCTCCCCAACCAGCCGGGGGTCGGCTTCGGGGATCAGCTTGAGATGGATGTAGCCGCGGAAATCGTGCTCGGTGCGTAGCGACTTCGCCACCTGCACCAGTTGCTCCATCGTATAGTCGCCCGAACGGATGATGCCGGAAGAGAGGAACAGACCTTCAATATAGTTCCGCTTGTAGAAATTCAGCGTCAGTTCGACGACTTCGTTCACGCTGAACCGGGCGCGCTTCACATTCGAACTCGACCGGTTGATGCAGTAGGCGCAATCGTAGATGCAGAAGTTGGTCAGAAGGATCTTGAGCAGGGAGACGCAGCGTCCGTCCGGCGTGTAGGCGTGGCAGATGCCCATTCCTTCGGTCGAACCCAGCCCCCGGCCGCCGGACGAATCTCGTTTGGATGTGCCGGAAGATGCACAACTGGCGTCGTATTTCGCCGCGTCCGCGAGGATCGCAAGTTTCCGCTGGAGATCGAGCTGGGCCATATGTTCGCATTATGTTCCGCCCGGAACCGCGCGTCCAGAACCCAACGAAGGACGGTTTGTCGCGTCACCTCAAATAGTTGAGGAGGGATACCTGGCGGAGCTGCGAGATCACCTGCGCCGACGCCTGAATAGCGACCTGCGACAGTTGCAGGTCGGTGATCGCCACCGCCATGTCGGCGTCCGTCCGGTTCGACACCAGTTCGTCTAGCGAGGCCAATTGCGCTTCATGGCCCACGGTGACGCTGTCCACCTGATTGGCGAGTGAACCCGTTCGGGCGGTCTTGTCGATGACACCCGTAGCCGCCTGCTCCAGGCGAGCGAGCTGGGCGGTCAGAAAGGTCTTCTGGGCCTCGGTGACCTTGCCGGTCAGCGGTCCGTTCGCCCCGGTATGGTAGGTCTGAATATCGCGCAGGATCTCGAACACCTCGCTGCCCAGTTCGTTGGCCAGGAAGCCCGTCTCCAGCGTCGTGCCCTCCGCCACCCGACTGGCGGTCTTCAGCGTGTCGTTGACGAAGACCGAAGGCACATCCGGCGCTGTCGCCAGTTCGGCGAGATTTGTCGCCGTCACCGGCGAGGTCCCCGTGGATGCGCCGGAAAACAGATAGCCGCCATGGTGACGCATGGTCAGGCCGCCGCGGATGGACTGAAAATGCCCTTCCATCTCGAGCATCAGCGACCCGGCGGAGTCTGTCGCCAGCGCGCTGCCCACCGCGTCGCGCAGGCCAGCTATGCCGTCGCTGATCTGGGTCATCGCCAGATTCTGCGTGGTGAGCCGCGCGCTGACGGCCTTCGATGTCTCGATGAAGCCCTGGATCCGGCTTTGGGCGCCCTTCAAAGCGGTCAGGGTCTCGGACTGGCGTCCGAAGCCGGTCAGGTCTGTGGCGTGCTTCTGCGTCGAACCCCGTTCCTGCGCGTCCGCAGCGCGCCGCTGGGCCCTCATCCGGTCCAGCAGGGCTGACTGGTAGTTTCCGAAGGTGGCGACGCGGTTCATCAGATCATCCCCAGAAGCGTGTCGTACATATCTTTAGCGGCCTGGATCAGCCGCGCCGACGCGTTGAAAGCCTGCTGGTAAGTGGTCATCAGCACGAGTTCTTCGTCCAGATTGACGCCCTCGTAGGCCGTCTGCCGGCCTGAAGCCTCGGTCGCGAGCGCCGCCGCCGTGTCGTTGCGGTTCTTCGCCGCCGCGGCCTTGCCGCCGATCTCGCCCGACAGTTCCGAGGCGTAGCGGGAAACAGAGATCAATCCCCCGGACGACCCACCCGCCGGAGCGAAATTCGCCGCCTGTTCTCCTGCGTCGGCCAGTAGCAAGGCTCCACGTCCGTCACCGATGCTCAGCGCCGAGCCGCCGGCCGCTGCTGAGAGGTTCAGTTGGGCCAACGCCAGCTTCGCGGGGCTCTGGCGTATGTCCTTGCGCAGCGAGAAACCGTCGGCGCGCGAAGCCCGCACCCCCGCTCCGATGCCGAATAGCTCGGTGACGGACACGCCGGACGGGACCTGGATGGTGGTGTCCTCCAGCACGCTCATCGTCGGGGCCGGGTTGCCATAGGCCGTGAAGCCGAGTGATCCGTCCGCCGCCAGCGCGAACTCGCCAAACCGGCCAACGCCGGTCGCCGGATCGTTAAGGGCGGAGATCAGATCCGCGACCGTGCCGCCGGCAGGAACGATCACGTTGATATCCCGCAGCTTCGATCCGCTCTCGCCCGTAAAACGGAAGCTCAAGGCCTCTCCGGCGCCGAATCCGTGTGCGGAGGCCGCCGTCATTCCGGTCTCGTAGAAGGCCGGCCGGTCCGTGGAAATCAGATCGTTGAGGCCGAAGAAATGCGAGAAGCCGCGACCGGCCTTGTTCGAAGGACTCGTCGGATCGTCAGCGATGGCCACGCCGGCGCCGGCGCCGGCCGCAATGGTCAACTGACCATCGACGAAGGTTGCGGTGGCGGCGCCTCCAAGTTGGGCGTTCAAAACCGTCAGGAAGGTCGCGGGCGTCGCCGCCGCGCCGTTCACCGTCATGGTCGCGCCGCTGAAAACGATGTCGACGCGAGCCTGGATGATGCCCCCGGCGTTGGTGACGGCCACCGTCGTCTGCCCTGCAAAGCCCGCGATCGCGCTTTCGAAACTCTGGCCGACGTTTCGGCCCGTCAGGCTGGCCGGTGCGGGGACAGAGCTGTTGGCGTTGTGAGCGCGATTCAATTGGTCGGCGACACGAGCGATCAGTTCGGCCAGCCGCTCCGCCGTCGCGGGAGCCTCGATGTCGCGTAGTTCGACGAGCCCCTTGATCTCGCCCGACACGACAGTGTCCATCAGCGACCGCTTCTGACCCCCAGGCTCGGTCACCCAGATTTCGTTGAAGGCGGTCTCGCTCGTAACCGTGCCGGCTCGCGCGTAGCTTAGTGTCGCGGCTCCCTCGCCCGCCAACAGGGTTCCGGAACCGGTGCGGATCGAGACCCCGCCGACAGCGCGCGTCGTGACGCGGATGTCCATCAGTTCGGCGAGTTGACCAATAAGGGCCGACTGCGCGGTTTCGGCGCCCGAGGCGTCGCCATTGACCACGGTGGCGCGGGCGATCTCGAGGTTCAGCCCCTCGATTTGCTGCAGCAGATTATTGGCCTTCTCGACGGCGCTTTGAATACGACCGTCGGCGTCCTCTCGCACCGCCTGGATTTGACCACCGATGCGGCCGGCCTCGTCGAAGAGGGCCTGCGTGCGGAAAAGGGCATCCTGGCGGCGGGGCGAAGAGGTCGGATCCTCCGCGCTGGCCGCGAAGGCCGAGAATACGGCGTCGACCTGCGAAAAGAAGCCCGTGGTTCCGCCCGGATCGCCGAATAGCGACTGGACGCGGTCATAGAGCTCGTGACGCACGCCCTGGCGCGCGGCCTCGGCGCCTGCATTCAGGCTGGCGGCCTGAAGGAAGCGATCAGTCGCGAGGCGGATGCGCGCCACCTCAACGCCGGCGCCCATGCCCTGGCTGGTCATGGAGACCTGGTCCGCGATCTTTCGGACATATCCAGGCGTATTGACGTTCGAGACGTTGTCCGAGACGACCCGCAGCTGGGTCTGCGCCGTGGTCAGTCCGCTGGTCGCCGTGTTCATGATGGCGTTCAGCGACATTCGGAGGCCTCCAGAATATCGGCGCCCGGCAAGGCCTGCCAACCGATGCGCGCTTTTTGCCCGGCGGCCCAAGCGAGCCGCTTGGCCAAGCCACTGTATTTCCGAGGATTCGGGTTTAGCGCCTGAGTCATGATCGGGAAGGAGGGCAAACAGCGGGCCACTTCCGCCGGGCCGCCCAGTTGGCCGTGGGCGCCGGGCAAGAATCGTCTCCACGCGGCAAGAAACGACCGGCCGAACCTGGCCACGGGTCATGCGTCAGTCCAGAAATATCGCTTATTTTCCGCATGTTGAATGCTCCGGCTGAAGTGGCCCACGACTTGCGCCGTGTCATCCGAATGTCCGGCGCAGCACGCGCCCCAGCCACATCGCTCCGGCGACGCGCCATCGGGACCATGTCCGCTCAAGCCGTCATTTCCATGATTGTGTCCGGCCTCCCGGATAACCCACGGGGTTCATCCGGCGGCGAGGGCGCGTCCGGCTTCCGGGATCTGCTTGACATGCTCCGTTCGGCGCGCGGCGATGCGGACGTCGAGTCACCGGGGCAACACCCGGTCAGAGCAGGCGCCGCTCAGCACAAGTCCGCGGACGAAGGCTCCGGGCCCCTCGTTCTGCCGGCAGCAGCCGAGGCGAAGGCGGCGCAACCTCAAGTGCTGCCGGGGCCCTCGCCGACCAAGGGCGAAGAACCACTTGTCGTGCCCGGCGCCTTGGACGGAAAGCCTGTGGAACCGCAGATTCTGCCCGATCCGCCCACGAAGGACGCAGAACCGCTCGTTCTGCCCGGATCAGTGGTCGCAAAGGAACAGGAGCCGGAGGTGCTTCCGGATACGGCGCCAGAAAAGGGGCCGGACCCGCTGGTCCTGCCGGCCGGTGGAGCCGCCCAGGGCCTCGGCCCCCAGGTGCTGCCCGGTGCGCTCGAGCTGGCCGGGCGCGCGGGGGGCATTGGCCGGCACCGGCGGCGGCGGGGCACGCGGGCAGCAGAGGTTCTACAGGTCCAATTGAAGAC
>JAAXIW010000346.1 GCA_012270135.1 Brevundimonas sp.
GCACCATGTCGGGATAGCTGACCCAGTAGGGCGCCGGCACGATCACCTCGTCGCCCGGCGACAGGGTGGCGACCAAGGCGTTGTAGATCACCGTCTTGCCGCCCGGCGCGATGTGCACCTGGTTGGTCTCGTAAGACAGCCCGTTCTCACGCCTGAACTTGGCCGCCACGGCCGCCTTCAGTTCGGGAATGCCGTCGACGTCGGTGTATTTGGTCTCGCCGCGCCGGATGGCGGCGATGGCGGCTTCCTTGATGTTGGCCGGCGTGTCGAAGTCCGGTTCGCCGGCGCCCAGCCCGATCACGTCGCGCCCCTCTCGCTTCAACTCGCGCGCCCGCGCGGTCACCGCCAGGGTGGCCGACGGCTTGACGCGAGCGAGGGCGGCGGACTGCAGGCTGGGCATGGTGCGACTCCGGGAAGGCGGCCATTCCTTACGCAGTTGCGAAAGGCCGATCAAATCGGACCGGCCGCCGTCACTCGGCCGGCGGCAGATACGCCGGCGGAATCGGCGTGCCCGGGCTCTCGGCCAGCCAGTAGACGCTCATCACCCACCAGCGGCTCCCGTCGTGGAACAGCTGGATGCTGTTGATGCCGCGCATGAACGGAGCCGGATCGGACAGGCTGCGGACGCTGTCATAGGTCGACCAGACATGGACCATGTGACCGAAGCGTTCGGACCGGCTGGCGATCTCGCGCTCGTGGAAACCGTCGCGGGTCAGAACCGGCCCGCTCCGCTCGATGTATTCCTCCGGCGTGATCGAGCGCGCTACGCCGACGCCCTCGCGGTTGACGCCCGAAGGCATAAGCCGCGCCGTCGGGTGGAACAGCGAACGGAAGCGGTCCCAGTCTCGCTCCACGCCCGCGTCGCCGGAGATCACGTCGTAGAGGGCCGTGACGATGGCCTCGGGCGAGGCGACGTCGGCCGGGGCCGCGGTATCGACCGGCGGGGCAGGGGGCGTCTGCGCGGCGGCCGGTGCGGCGCAGGTCAGGATCAGCGCGGCGACGACGATGGAAAGGCGCATCCGGGCCTCCCTCAACCTCGCCGTCCAAGACGGGCGAACAGTTCGGACAGCGCCCGCAGGCGGGCGGCGTCGCCCTTGGCCGTGTCTTCGGCGATCACCGACGGGAGGGCATGCGACAGCGCGGCCGCTCCGGCCCGGTCGGCGCGACCGCCGCGCCACCGCTCGACCGCCGACCGCGCCCGTTCGGTCAGTCCGGCCTCGAGGCTGTTCGACCGGGCCAGCTGGTCCAGATAGGCGGCGGCCACGTCGGGGTGATCCTCCCAGACCGGCCGGGTCTGGGTCTGCGGATTGATCGTTTCCGCCATGACCCGTTCGGCCACCGCGATCTCGGCCGCCGAAAGATGCTCGCTGGGTTCCAGGCTCAGCACGTCGAAGCCGCGCGCGATCTCGCTGGCGTAGATGCGACCGGTGAACCAGTAGGCCGACCAGTGGCCGCCGACCATCAGCCGCTCCGCGTCGATCGGCCCCCGGTCGAAGTACGCGATCTCCATCGGTCGGGCCGGGTCGGTGAAATCGACGATCGAGACGCCGCCCTGATACCAGGCCTGCAGCATCAGGTCGCGGCCGGGCACGGGGATCAGGTTGCCGTTGTGGGCGACACAGTTCTCGGAGGCCGTCTGGGCCGCCGGCAGCTTGAAGAAGCTCTTGCCGACCAGACGGCCGTCCTCGATCGTCGCGATCAGGTCCGCGCCCCAGGTGTGCGGGTCCTCGGCCCGGCAGCGCGCTGAGGTGCCGCCGCCCCATTCGTCGGTGAACAGCACCTTGTCGCCGGCGGTGTTGAACGTGGCCGAGTGCCAATAGGCCATGTCGGGATCGAACAGCTCCGAGACCCGCGCCGGATTTTCCGGGTCCGAGATGTCCAGCAGGATGCCGTTGCCGCTGCACGCACCGGCCGCCATGCCGATCTCGGGATAGACGGTGATGTCGTGGCAGTGGTTGGTCACGCCGCTGCTCTGGCCGGCGACGCCGAAGCGGCCGCCTTTCCACAGGCCGGCGATCTCGCCGGTCTCGCGGTCGGCGAAGATGCGCGGCCGATTGACGATGGCGGCCTCGGAAGGTGCGTTCAGCGGCACCTTGATCACGTCGATCGAATACAGGGCCGTCTCGGGATTCTCGCCGGGCTCGCCGTCCCGGCAGCCCGCCAGCTCATCGCTTTTGCGCACGCCCGAGGTGGCCGAGTTGTAGATGTAGAGGACGTTCTCGTCCGTGGGGTGTGGGACGAGGGTGTGGGTGTGCGAGCCCCGGCAGGTCTGCACGGCCGCGATCTGGCGCGGCGCGGAAAGGTCGCTGATGTCGAAGATGCGGATGCCGCGGAAGCGTTCAGCGTTGACCTCGCCCTCGGCGTCCCTGACGCCGCAGTCCAGCCGGGCCCGGTTCTGCTCGACCGACATGAACAGCAGGTTTCCGTGCACCGACACGTCGCCCTGCCCACCCGGGCAGACGACCGACAGCACCAGCTCCGGCGGGCCGTCGCCTGACACGTCATAGGCGTTGAAGCCGTTGAAGTTGCCGACGAACAGCCGATCGACCGAGAGGGCCATGTCGCTGATGGCCATGGCCAGCGGGCTGTATTTCCGCGGGGGAAGCGGTGACGCCGGGCCGGCTTCGACCGCCGCGGCGTGGGCCCGCATCGCCGCGATCTCCTCGCGGGTCGGCGGGGCGAAGATGGCTTCCGGATCGAAGAAGCCGGGCGCGGGGCGCACCGAATGCTCCAGGGTCAGATTGGAGATGGCCTGGCCGGCGTCGTGCAGGCCGGGCGAAAGGGTCGAACGGACGTCGGTCCCGACCGGAGGCGTCTGTCCGGGCGGCGTCGACTGGGCCTGGGCCGAAGCGGCCCCGAACAGGACGCTGGCCGCGGCGGCGGAGCTCAACAGAAGGCTTCGGATGATCATGGTGGCCCCTCGGATGATTGGTTCGACCTACAGCCCGGACAGGACGGACTGCATGCGCAGGATTTCGGCCGACTGGTCGGCTGTAACGGAACTGACGAAGTCGGAGAGCATCGGATCCTCCGCCGTGTCCGGATCGGACAGCAGGGCGTCGACCATGTCCAGCGCGCCTTCGTGGTGCTGGATCATGCCCTCGAGGAACAGGCGGTCGAACGCGGGTCCGCGCGACGCGGCCAGGGCGGTCATCTGCGCTGGCGACAGCATCCCGGGCATCACCGGCGTTTCCGGGTTCGCCGGCGCATGGCTCATGCCGTGATGTCCGGCGTGCGGGTCCGCGGCGGCGACGGGCAGGCCGCGCGCAAGCAGCCACTCCTCCATCAGCGCCATCTCGGCCGCCTGGCTCTGCGCGATCCGCTCGCCCAGCAGACGCACCGTCGGCGACGCGGATCGGTCCGGCATCAGCGCGACCATGTCCACCGCCTGGGCATGGTGCACGATCATGTGCTGCATGAAGCGCACATCGGCTTCGACGAAACCGGTCCGGCTCATATTGACCGCCTCGGTCGCGCTTATCTCGCGGGACGCCTCGCCGGGCGCGCCCGGGTTGAAGATCGGCGGCGTCTGGCCCGCGGACGGCGCGCCGAGAATGATCGCGAGGACGAGGGCGGACGTCGGACTCAAACGCTCAACTCCGGGGCGGCGGATTCTGGGTCGACAGTAGGTGCCTGTATCATCGGCGCGCAAGGCGATTTCAGCCGCCGGGCGTCCTCAGGCCGATCTGGATGACGTCGGTGCGTCCCGACCTGAATCCCGCCTCGCAATAGGCGAGGTAGAACCGCCACAGCCGGCGGAAGCGCTCGTCGAAGCGCCCGCCCGCCGCGATCCGCTCCCAGGCCGCCTCGAACCGTTCACCCCACAGATCAAGCGTGGCCGCATAGTCCGCGCCGAACCGTTCCGTGGCGTCCCACACCAGTCCGGCGCCGGCGATCACCGGCGCGAGGCGTGGTTCCGACGGCAGCATGCCGCCCGGGAAGACATATTTCTGGATGAAGTCGGGCCGCCGACGGTAGCCCTCGTACAGCTCGTCCCGGATCGTGATGATCTGCAGCCCGGCTCGCCCCTCGGGCTTCAGCACCCGGCTCAGGGTGTCGAAATAGCCGCCCCAGTACTGCTCCCCCACCGCCTCGAACATCTCGATCGAGGCGACACGGTCGAAGCGGCCCTCCACATCGCGGTAGTCGATCAGCTGGATATCGACCCGCTCGTCGAGCCCCGCCTCATGGATGCGCCGCCGCGCGAAATCATGCTGCTCGCGCGAGATGGTGATCGCCGTCACCCGGGCGCCGACCTCACGCGCCGCGTATTCGGCGAAGCCGCCCCAGCCGCAGCCGATCTCGAGCACCGATTGATCCCGGCGCAGGTCCATCATCGCCGCCAGCCGGGCGTACTTGTTTCGTTGCGCCTGCTCCAGGCTCTGGCCCGGGGCGTCGAACCGGGCGGCCGAATAGGTCATCGAGCCGTCCAGCCACTGGCCGTAGAAATCGTTCCCCAGATCGTAGTGGGCGTGGATGTTGCGCCGCGAGCCGCGCCGGCTGTTGCGATTCAGTCCATGGGCCAGCCGGTTCAGCGTGTTCAGCACCGGATTGCCGTCGACCAGTCGGCTCAGCCGGTCGTAGTTGTCGGCCAAGGCCTCGAGCAGGGTCGCAAGGTGCGGGCTGTCCCATTCGCCGGCCATATAGCCCTCGGCGAAGCCGATATCCCCGCCGACGATGGCCCGCCGGACGCTGCGCCAGTCGGTGATCCACAGAACGGCGGTCCGGCCGGGCTCCCGCCCTTCCAGATGATGCACGGCGCCGTCCGGCAGGCTCACGGTCAGCCGCCCCCGGTGCCAGCTGGACGCCAGCAGCCGCATGAACAGCCCGGCGCCCAGGGAGAACGCCGACCGGTCCGCCGCGAGGGACGCGACCGCGGTCACGACGCCGACGCGATCATCGGGGCCGGGCGGCGCGCCAGCGTCACCGGCACGCCCTTCAGCCACAGCCGCAATGCCTCCCAGTGGATCGCCGCGACGACCTTCCAGGTCAGCAGCGGAAAAGTGAGGGCGGCGCGGGCCAGCGCCCCGTTGGTCAGCGGCCGGCGTTCACCCCACAGGCTGGCGCTCAGCAACGGCCCGTCGGCGTCGTCGCAGCCCACCGTCAGGGCGACATTCTCGCCCGGAGCGCGGCCGCGGAAGCGGTACCGCATCTCCATCTCCATGAACGGCGAGACGTACAGGCTCTTGGCGCAGGTCTGGCGGAACGGGCCGCCGTCATCGCCGGGCGTGACCGCGAGATCGTACCAGCGCCGCTCGCCGAAGGTGCTGGAGACCTCGTAGCTCAGGGCCGCCAGCCGGCCGTCGGCGGCGTGGCAGTAGTAGACGCTTATCGGATTGAAGACGTAGCCGAACACCCGCGGCATGGTCAGCAGCCGGATCGCGCCTCCGCCGAGGTTCACGCCGATGGCGGCGAGTCGCGCCTCGACCTGGGCCCGCAGCGGCCGCCCCGAGCCGTCGCCGTGATCGCGGTCGAAGAACGAGAACAGATTCCGCCGATTGCGCGAGAACAGCTTCAGCCGCCGGTCGAGCCCGTCCACCTCCGCCAGATCCAGCAGCAACCAGAACACACGCTGCTCCAGCCGATGGCGGCGCGGGCGGAGGCGCTGGTGAACCACCCGCCCGGCGTAGAGGGCCGAGGCCGCGGTCACGCCGCCGACTCCATCGCGCGTACGGCGTCGCCGACCTGGATGCGTCCGCTCTCGTCGGCCACCGACCAGGGACGACGGACGCCGCCGAGCTGTTCGGCCACGGCCAGGCCGGATTGCAGCCCGTCCTCGTGAAAGCCGGAGCCGAAATGGGCCCCGCAGAACCACACCCCGCCTTCACCCTGCAGATCCCAGAGCCGGGCCTGGGCCCGCAGCGCGGCGCCGTCGAAGATCGGATGCTCGTAGAGTTCGCTGCGCAGCAGGGCGTCGGCGCGCGGCGGCTGCGGCGGATTCAGGGTCACGAACAGATCCTGTCCCGGCAGGCCCTGCAGCTTGTTCATCCAGTAGCTGACGCACAGCCCGTCCGGCGAGCCGATGTAATTCCAGCTGGCCCACGCTCTCCGTCGCTTCGGCATCAGCGCCGGATCGGTGTGCAGCACCGCCAGATTGCGGCTGTAGCGGAATGCGCCCAGTGTCCGGCGTTCGGCCTCGCTCGGCTCGTCGAGCAGGGCGAGGGCCTGATCCGCGTGGGTGGCGATGACCACATGATCGAACCGTTCCCGGCGACCGGTCCGTTCACTGACGATCACGCCCTCGGCGGTGCGGCGCACCCCCACGACGTCCCGGCCAAGGCGAACGCCGGAGCCGAGGACCGCGGCGATCCTGTCGACATAGGCGCGGCTGCCGCCGGTCACGGTGCGCCAGATCGGGCGCCCGAGCAGTTGCAGCAGTCCGTGGTTGTCGCAGAAGCGCAGGAAGGAGGCGGCCGGATAGTCCATCAGGGCCTCGGTCGGGGACGACCAGATCGCCGCCGCCATCGGCAGCAGGTGATCGTCGCGGAAGGCGGTGCTGAACCGGCCCTGCTGCAGGAAGGCGCCCAGCGACATGTTCGGATCCTTCAGCGTCGCCAGCGCGGCCGGCGCCTCGCGATAGAAGCGCAGCACCTCGGACAGCATGGACCAGAAGCGGGGACGCAGCATGTTGCGGCGCTGGGCGAACAGCGCCGGCGCGGCGTATTCGAACCGGCCCTCCTCGAGCGACACCGAGAACGACATGTCGGTCGGCCGGCTGGCCACGCCGAGATGGTCGAACAGGGCGATCAGGTTCGGGTAGGTCGCCTCGTTGAAGACGATGAAGCCGGTGTCCACCGCGATCGGTCCGGTCGCGGCATTGGCCGTGACCGTGTTGGTGTGCCCGCCCAGCCGGTCGGCTTTCTCATAGAGCACCACCTCGTGCTTCTGTTTCAGCAGCCATGCGCATGACAGGCCGGAAATCCCGGATCCGATCACCGCGATCCGCAGCGGTGTGGGCGACGGCCCGTCGGTCGAAACAGTCGTGAGGCTCATGCGAACTCCGTTCGGCCCTCGAACGGGCGGCACGGTTGCTGTTACGTCGAGCGCCGGACATTGGATGAGGTATGATCCGGTCGAAGTTTTCCCGCGTATGAGGGCTGATGCATGGAATGGTTTCGGACATGGGCGCTGCGCGGGCCGGCGTCTTGAACGGCGAAGCCGATCACGACCGCCTCATCCAGGCGGTGGCGCGCGAGCGTGATCGCGAGGCCTTCGCGGCGCTGTTCGACCATTGCGCGCCGCGCCGGACGGCCTGGCTGATGCGGTCCGGCGCGGCCGCGGCGGCCGCCGACGACTTCGCCCAGGACGCCATGCTGACCGTCTGGCGCAAGGCGGAGCTGTTCGACCCGGCGCGGGCCCGGGCGGCGACCTGGATCTTCACCATCGCCCGCAATCGCCGCATCGACGCCCTCCGAAGGGACGCGCGGCCGCTGCCTGTTCCGGAAATCCGTCTCGCCGCGCCCGAGCCGGATCGCCCGGACGACCTGTTTCAGACCCGCGAGGACGAGGATCGCGTCAGAACGGCCCTGCGAAGCCTGAAACCGGACCAGATCGAGGTCATCCAGATGGCCTTCTTCCAGGACCTGACCCACGCCGAGGTGGCCCAGTCTCTCTCCCTCCCTCTCGGAACCGTAAAATCGAGGATACGCAACGCGATGATCAAGCTCAGGGATCTGCTCGATCAGCCTGTCGGGGAACAATCATGAACGCCCTGCGCCAACCATCCGAGGAACGGCTGCTGGCCTATGCCGCCGGCGTCCTCAGCCCGCCCGAATCCGTGGTCGTGGCCACCCACCTGTCGATGCGGCCGGAGACCGCGCAATGGGTCGATGCGCTGCAGGCCGTCGGCGGCGACATGCTCGACGCCATTGAACCCGCGCCGGTGGCCGACGGCCTTCTGGCCCGCACGCTGGCCAGTCTGTCCGAGGCGGAGCCCGTGCCGTTGCCGGAACCCGCCAACGACATGACGGAGCTGCCCGAGCCCCTGCGCGGCTATGCGCTCGGCCCGTGGCGCTGGATCGGTCCGGACATGCGTGTCCGCGATGTGCTGGCCCCGCGCGACGGCGACTGCCGGGTCATCCTGCTCAGCATCGGCCCCGGCCGCACCACTCCGGTCCACACCCACCAGGGGGTTGAGCTGACCTGCGTCATCTCCGGCGCCTATGAAACCGACGAGGGCCGGTTCGGCCCCGGCGATTTCGAGGAAGCCGACGGCGAGGTCCACCACCGTCCCCGCACCGTCTCCGCCGAGCCCTGCCTGTGCGTGGTCGCCCTCGACGGCCAGATCCGTCTCGACGGCTGGATAGGGTCGCTGCTGCAGCCGTTCGTCCGTCTGTGATCGCCCTGCTCATCCCCTGGGGACTCGCCGCCCTGTTCCTCTGCGCCGTCATGGCGGCGGCGTGGGCGGTGCAGCGCAGGACGGGGCAGGGGGGCTGGGCCGACGTCTTCTGGTCGTTCGGCCTGTGCGCCGCCGGGGCCGGCGCGGCCCTCTGTCCGGTCGACGGCCCGCCCGACGCCCGTCAGTGGCTGGCCGCCGGGCTCGCCGCGCTGTGGGGCGTGCGCCTCGGCTCTCACATCGCCGGCCGCTCCCTGTCCGGACCCGAGGACGCCCGCTACGCCCGGCTGCGCGAGGACTGGGGCGCGAATTTCCAGCCTCGCCTGTGCGCCTTCCTCCAGCTCCAGGCGGGCGCGGCGGCCGTTCTGGTCCTGCCGATCCTGCTCGCCGCGCACAATCGCCAAGGCCCGCTGGGACTGCAGGACGCCCTCGGCGCCGCGCTTCTGCTCGCCGGTGTGCTCGGAGCCGGGATCGCGGACCGGCAACTGGCCGCCTTCCGCGCCGATCCGGAAACCACCCGCGATCAGGTCATGGACCGCGGCCTGTGGGCGTGGTCTCGCCACCCTAACTACTTCTTTGAATGGCTGGGCTGGTGCGCCTGGCCGGTTCTGGCCATCGATCTCGGCGGCGACCGACCGTGGGGTTGGCTGGCCCTGATCGGCCCCGCCTACATCTACTGGCTGCTGACCAAGGTGTCCGGCATCCCCCCACTGGAAGAGCATATGCGCCGCAGCCGGCCCGAGGCCTTCGCCCGCTACGCCGCCCGCACGCCCGTCTTCTTCCCGAGACCGCCTAGATCGCCAGATTGAGCATCTTCATCAGGCGCAGCGCCACGGCGCAGGCCGCCGCCGACGAGACGCCGCTGACCACCACGCCCCAGGTCATGTCCATCAGGGTGATCTTCAGTCCCCAGGTCTTCAACGTCGCGTAGTTGGTCAGATCGTAGGTGCCGTAGGCGAACAGGCCGAACAGCGCACCCCACATCAGCGCCGTCTTCCAGTCCCCGGTCTTGAGCCCCGGCAGCACCGCGAAGATCGTCAGGCCCGCCGCGTACAGGGTGTAGAAGGCGATGGCCGGGACCAGCCGGAACTTGTCCGCCAGCACCTCGCCGATCAACGGCCGATAGACCCGGTCGCCCATGTTGCCGAGCCAGATCGTGTCGATCACGCTGAAGATGACGAGAACCGTCACGAACGCGAGCGCCTGGGTCATGGGTGTCTCCTGTCAGCCCGGCGTGATTACGCGCGACAGGGGCGGGTGGATCAGTCGGGGCTGAACCGGGCCGTACTCCCAAAATATCGGCATGGGCGGCGTGACCGGTTTACGGAGCCCGGTTCCCGAGTGCAAATGACCGAACGGATGGGAGCCGTTCATGTTTGTCCTCGCGATCCTGGCGGCCCTCGCCATTCAGCAAACCCCGGTTGAGCCCGACCGGAACTGTCTCGATGACAACCACACCGACCGCTGCGACGCTGTGGAACAGGCCCGTGTCCGCGCCCTTCTTGGCGCCCCCGCCATCGAGGACGAGGCCGCGGCCGGCGCCGAGATCTATCGGGCCTTCTTCGTTGACGGGTACGGGCGAGACATGCCGGCCGTGAGCTTCGAGCGTCGCAATGGCGAACCGCCGAAGGTTGTGGTTCTGGGGGAGGAAGGCGCGAGGCTCGAGGATTGGGCCAGCGCCGAAACCTGGGATGCGGTCGTGAGCGCATCCCGGCTGGCGGATCGCGTCCTCATCCCTCTGGAGGCGAACCCTGACGAGGAGGTGATCTGCCTCCACTCATGGGTGACGACGGTGGAAATGGCGAACTCGCGCCCGGACTTCGACCGGGTTCCCGTGCGTCGCAGGACCGAGGACGCCTGCGGCGGGGCGCTGACCAACCGGTTCGCCCACCTGCTCGCCGACCTCGCCTTGAAAGGCCTCCCATCCTGCGCCGTGCTTGATCCCGCCCACAGCCGCAACAGCGTGACCTTACTAGAGACCTGTCTCGGGCTCGAGGGAGACACGATGGCGGCTGCCGAGCTCTGGAATCAGGCCCGGATTCCGTATGAAAATACAGAAGCCGCCTGGCGCACATGGCTCGGCTACGGAAACGTTCAGCCCCGAATCGACTGGGCGGGCGAGGTTGTCCAGGAGACCAACTTCTCCCGCCTTGGAGATACTCGTCCGCCTCCCGACGCGGCTGCGTTCCTGAAGGACCGTCTCGGGAGCGTGGACTTCTACTCCGTATTCCAGAACCGGGTTGCGGCCTCGACTTCCGCCGACGCGCTGATCGACGGGGTGATCCAGTTGAGGTCCGGTGAGCAGTTGCGGGTGGCGTCCTACCGTCAGGTATGGCGCAAGGAGGACGGGTTCGATTGGCAACTGGCGACCTGGACGATCGAGCCTTTCACGGTTGTCGACTGACATGATGCGCCGCCTCCTCGATTTCATTCTCAACATGGAGGGCCGCCGGTG
The DNA here is from genome assembly GCA_012270135.1 of Brevundimonas sp. GTDB lineage: Bacteria > Pseudomonadota > Alphaproteobacteria > Caulobacterales > Caulobacteraceae > Brevundimonas. Next base: position 10,791 of record JAAXIW010000346.1, read on the forward strand.
GCGGACCCTGCTGGCGACGGCGTTGCTGCTCGGCGCCACCGTGGCCCTGCTGATGATCGGCAAGAGCCAGATGGGGCTGGAGGCCGAGGAGAAGCTTGAGGCCTGGCTGCAGGGCTACGCCGGCAGCCCCTGGGCCTTCGCCGCGACGGTGGCCCTGTTCATCGCCGCCGCCTTCATCGGCGCGCCGCAGTTCATCCTGATCGCCGCCTGCGTGGTCGCCTTCGGTCCGTCGCTGGGCTTCTTCTACAGCTGGGCGGCGACGGTGGCCTCGGCGGGGGTCACCTACTGGCTGGGGCGCGGCCCCACGGCGCGGCTGCTCGACCGCCACGGCGGGCGCACGCTGGGCCGGCTCAAGGGCTTCGTCGGCAAGAACGCCTTCTACGCCAGCTTCATGATCCGCAACGTACCCTCGGCGCCGTTCATCGTCGTCAACATGGCCTTCGGCGCCACCCGCGCCTCCTTCCCAGCCTATC
>JAAXIW010000224.1 GCA_012270135.1 Brevundimonas sp.
TGCAGGCGGGGTCGGACCGGGAGGACGGCGCCTCCGGCACGGCCTGGGTGCACACGCGGGGTCTCCTTCGCTGCGGCCTGCCCGAACTCGAGCTCCTCGACTTCCCGGGGACCCACCTCGAGGCGGGGGTGCGCCTGCTCGATGCGGCCGCCGGCCTGCTGCTCGAGGACGGACCGCCGCCGCCGGAGGGTCCCTCCGCGCCGGACCACGGGGTCGCCTCCGCCGCGGGTTCACCCGCCCCGCCGCCTGTGGGCTCGGCCTGCTGTCGCCAGGCCGCGGCAGGCTCATTGACGCCGCTCGCGCCTGACGGCGGAGGCGGGGTAATGGCTCCGCCCGAAGGACGGCGTGGCCCGGACGGCGGTGGATTGTCGTTCGAAGGCGTCCCGGTCGATGAGGGTCCCGGCGGGTTCGGCGGCATGGGCGGTCGTCCCGAACTCGCGCCCGCCGCCGCTCGCGCCGGCCCGGGCCGGCGGCCCGCGCCGCCGGCCGCCAGGGCGCCGGCGCCGGCGATCCCCGCTCCGGCCAGGGCTCCGGGTCCGCCGACGGCCAGAGCGCCGGTCAGCGCCGCACCCGCGCCCAGCGCCGGGCCGCCCGTCACCAGGGCCGAAGCCAGGTTGGGGATGAACAGGGCCAGCATGGCCAGCAGGATGGCCGCGACCAGGATGGTCAGGGCCTCGTAGATGTCGGGATTGGCCGAGGGCTGGAGCTGGTCGAAGATCGTCCGCGCGCCCGAGACCACGATGGCCAGGGCCAGCACCTTCAGCCCGGACGAGACGACATAGCCGAGCGGTCGCTCGGCCAGGAAGGCGGACTTGTTCCAGATCCCGAAGGGCAGGAGCACGAAGCCGCCCAGGGTGACGATCTTGAACTCCAGCAGGGAGACGATGATCTGTAGCGCCAGCACGGCGAAGGCCAGCATAATGCCGATCATGGCCAGGCCCAGGATCAGGGCGTCGGCCATGTTGCCGACGATATCGAGGGGATTGTCGACGGGTGCCGGCGTCGCGCCGAGCACCTTCACGATCTCCCAGCCCTGGGCCAGGATGGCCCCGGGGTTGAGGAATTCCTCGCGGCTCAGCGAACCGCCGCCGGCCGTCAGCCCCAGCTCCAGAAAGCCGGCGTAGACGGTCTCGGACAACTGCTGCCAGTCGTTGATCAGCCAGGCGAAGGCGCCGATCAGCAACACCTTGCCGAAACCGGAGGCCAGAACCTCCCGGTTCGGGGACATGGCCCACTGAATGCCGGTCAGGGCGACGACGAGGGCGATCAGCAGGCTGAAGACCCCGTTGACCGACCCCTGGAGGGCGTCGAACCCGGCCGAGATGGTGTTGGAGAACACCACCATCAGCTCATTGGGCGTTTCAACTCCGACCGTCATCGCCAGACTCCCTCAGTCCTGGGCATGGGACAGGGGATTGAAGCGCGGCGCCGTCGGCGCCGCGGCCTGACGGCTCCAGCGCTGGCGACGGGCGGCGTCGCCGGAGGCCCGGTCCGCCGCATCACGCGCCGTGGCCTCGGCCAGCAGGCGGGACTGGGCCAGCATGATGGTGCGCAACGCCGCCAGGTCCTCGGCCAGGACCGCCAGAAGCTGGTTGGACGATTGCACCGCCGCCGTCTGGCCGGTCGCCGCCTGACTGGCCGACAGGGCGCCGGCCAGGCGTTGCGACCGCCCCTGCCCCATTCGCTCCAGTTCCGCGGCCGTGCGGGCCACATCCTCGGCGGTGCGGCGGGCATTGGCGGTCCTGGCCTGGCCCTGCTCCAGCAGGCTCAGCATGTCGGAACCCGACAGATCTTCCGGATACAGGTTCCGGAACTGCTGCTCCAGGCCGCGGACCGAGCCGGCGATGCCGCGCGCGGTCCGCGCCAGTTCGGCCATGTCTCGCAGCGACTGACTCGACTGGGTCAGGTGGCTGTAGGGGGAGGCGGCCAGGCTGCGCGCCTCATTGGCCAGGCTCTCCAGCTGACGCGCCGCCTGCAGCGCGTTCTCGATATGATTACGGGGGTCGAACACGACCTGTTGGGCCGGGGCCGGCGACGATGCCAGCAGACTGACCGCCGCAAGGCCGGCCCCCAGGATCGAGGCGAGCCTATTCGGCCGCGAGCGGGCCGGCGAAGGCGTCGAGAACGGAATCCACATTTTGCACTCCCTTGGCTTTGAGGAATTCACGGGCGAAGCCGCCCGGTCGGCGGTCGTCAGATCCGGATCGCTCCAGAATGTCGTCGATCAAGGTCTGGTCTTCCGGCGCGCTCGAGCCGCACAGGGCGAGCGCCACGCCAGTCAGTCTCAGGTCGAACAGCCGTCGCCCGCGCGGCTGGCGCCAATAGTAGGCCCGCTTGGGGGTGGCGAAGGCGATCAGCTCCAGCTGGCGCCGGTTCAGGCCAAAGCCGCGGTAGAGCTCGGCGGAGGCTGGCTCGAGGGCGCGGGGATTGGGTAGAAAGACCTGGGTCGGGCAGCTCTCGATCAGGCTGGCCGCGATGGGGGAGGCCGCCACATCGTCGAGACTCTGGGTGGCGAAGACCACGCAGACCCGCTTCTTGCGCAGGGTCTTGAGCCATTCCCGGATCCGGGCCGCGAAGGCGGTCTCGCCCAGGAACAGCCAGGCCTCGTCCAGCACCAGCAGGGTGGGCCGGCCGTCGAAACTCTGTTCGAGATGATGGAACAGGGCCGAGAGCACCGGCGCCACCGCCGACGGCGTCCCCATCAAACTCTCCAGTTCAAAGGTGTCGAACCGGGTCGGCGTCAGGGCTTCCCCTTCCCCGTCGAGCAGCGCGCCGTGTGGCCCCTTCAGGGTCAGCGGTTCCAGGGCGGCGGCGACCGCCTTGTCCTGTACCAGGGCGCAGAACACCGTCAGCGTCCGCTGCGACACCGGCGCCTCGGACAGGGCGGACAAGGCCAGCCAGATTTCCTCCCGCACTCTCGGAGCCGGCTCCAGCCCGGCCAGCCGCACGGTCTCGGCGATCCATTCCGACGCCCAGGCTCGCTCGTCCTCCCGGTCGATTCCGGCCAGGGGCTGGAGCGAGACCCTGGCTCCCGGCTCCAGCGCCTGCCATCGCCCTCCGGCCGCGAGCGTCGCGGCCCGCGCCGACCGGCCCTTGTCGAAGAAGACCACCCGGGCGTCCCGATAGCGGAACCATTGCAGGGCCAGAAAGGACAGCAGGGCGCTCTTGCCCGATCCGGTCGGACCCACGACCATGGCGTGGCCGACGTCGCCGACGTGCAGCACCAGCCGGAACGGCGTCGCGCCGGTCGTGCGCGCGGTCGCCAGGGGCGGCCCCTGCAGGTTGGCGTCCTCCGCCGGCCCCGCCCAGACGGCCGAGACCGGCAGCAGATCGGCCAGGTTCAGGGTCGAGACCAGAGGCCGGCGCACATCGGCATAGGGTTCGCCGGGCAAGGAGCCTAGCCAGGCTTCGACCGCATTGAGATCCTCGATCCGGGCCACCAGCCCCTGGGCGTTGAACGCCGCCTCGATCGCTCTGGCCTTGGCCGCGGCCCCCGCGTCGCTGGCGTCCAGTACGGTGACGGTCACGGTCAGGTAGCCGAATGCGCAGCTCTCGGCCCCCAGGGCGGCCAGGGCCCCGTCGCATTCCTCGGTCTTGGACGCTGCATCCGTATCGAGGAGCGGCACCTCCTCCTTGGTGATGGCCTCGCGCAGCAGGACGCCGACGCCCTTGCGCTTGGCGAACCAGCGCTTCCTCAGCTTGACGATCTCCCGCTCGGCCTCGGGCTTGTCCAGGCCGATCCAGCGCGCCGTCCAGCGGTATTCGAACGGCAAGGCCCCGAGCGCGTCGAGCAGCCCGGGCCGGGTCACCGACGGCAGGCCCCGCACCGAGACCACCTTGAGCCAGCGGTCGCCCAGCCGGGGCGCCACCCCGCCGGTCAGGCCGGCGTCGGCGAGCCAGGCGTCGAGAAACATCGGCGTCTCGGGGGGGCGCACCGCGAAGGGTTTGGGCGAGACGCTGTCGTGAAGCCAGGTCAGGAGGTCCGCGTCGTCGAGCCGCGTGATCTCCGGCAGGGCGTCGGACAACAGGTCGAGCGTCGTATCGGCCTCGCGGCCGAAGGTCGCCAGCGAGAGCCGCCAGTCGTGGCCGCCCTTGGCCAGCCCGTCGAACAGCCACCGCTCCATGCGGCGGGTCTCGTCGGCCGGCGGCAGCCAGGTCAGGGCCAGGCGAAAATCCGTCTCGAAGGCGGGGTCAGCATCCTCGAAGCGGATGCGGCGCTCGGAATCGAGCAGCCAGGCCACATCAAGGTCGAAGGCGCTCTCCGGATAGGCCGTGGCCGGACGACGGCGCGCCTCCATATGCAGGCACCATCCGGACCCGAGCCGTTTCAGCGCGTTATTGAGCCGGGCCCGCACCGCCATCAGCTCGTCCTCGGTCGAGGATTCCAGGTCGGGTCCCCGAAACCGGAACCCGGCCATGAACGAGCCGTCCTTGTTGAGGACCACGCCGGGCGCGACCAGGGCGGCCCAGGGCAGGTGGTCGGCCAGGGCGGCCGGACGTCTGCGATGCTCGTCGAGGAACCGCATCGCGTCCTCACCCGTCCAGATGGCCGGGCAGCGCCAGATGCCGGCGCAGCACATCGAAGAAGCGCCGGTCGGACCGGGCGGCCCACAGGCCGATCGCATGGGCGATCGCCCACCAGAGCAGGCCCAGCCACCAGATCCGCAGGGCCAGCCCCAGTACAAGGGCGATCGTGCCCATGGCGATGGCGTAGCCGCGCGGCATGCCGGCCATCAGCACCGGCTCGGCCAGGGCCTGGGCCACCGGCAGCTCCCATCCGTCCGGCCGCGGGTCCATCACCCGATCTCCGCGCCGCCGGCGAAGCCGAAGAAGTCGAGGAAAAAGGTCGAGGCGGCGAAGGCGATCGACAGTCCGAACATAATGCCCAGTCCCCGGCGCATCGAGGAGCCGTTCTCGCTCATGGCGATGCCGGCTCCAAAGACGACCACGGCCACGACCGCGGCGGCTTGAACCACCGGTCCCGTGATCGACTGCACCACCTGCTGCAGCGGCCCTTCCCAGGGCATACCCGAACCTCCGGCCAGGGCCGGTCCGGCCAGCATCAGGCCGCACGTCATCGCTGCGCCGAACAGGCGGCACCCCAGTCTCCGTTGCATGATCTGCTTCCTTTGTTTCAGCGCAGGTCACTGCGCAGCGACTCATTGCAAGCAGATAAAATCCCCGCCTGTCAACGCCATTTGATCGAATATTTTCAATGACTTGTATGCGACTTGCTGACGACTTGGTTTAACTCGGCAAACGACTTTGCCTGGGTCGTGGCCATGACCTTTCCCGATCCGTCCGACGACTTTCGGCGACGTGCGACCAAACCTCGGCAGCGCCGGACTTTGGCTGGCCTCCCTTCCGATATCGACAGTTCAGAACAGCCGGTCCCGGCGATCGGGCCGTCCCTTCAACGGGGACCCCGCCTTCGGATCCGCGCGCTTCACAGAGGCGCGAACGACGGCGTCGATTCGCGGGCCTCCCTGTTGTCGATGGCGTCGGGCGCAGCCCTGACCGTGCGCCTGGTCCTCCCGGCGTTCGGAAGCGGCAGTTCGGTGCGCGGGGAGAACACGCAGGGCGGCGCGCGCCATATTCCCCGGCTGGGCCTGGCGACGGCCGGACCAGAACGAGCCCGGTCCCGGCGATCCATTGCCCAAAGCCGTGGACGCCCGTCTGCAGACGTTCCGATTGATCGCCTTACCCTGTCGACCGCGTCAATGATCGGCCAGAAGATCGGCCAGAAGATCGGCCAGAAGATCGGCCAAACTGGCAAGGAGGAGCCTTCTGCAGCCTCAAATGCCTTACATTATAGACACTGTCGGGATATGGGTGGCGGATCACTCCGCGCGGAAAGATCGGCCAAAATGCCAGAAGTTCCCGAGTCTCCAACCCGTATCGAGCCCGCTCGTCTCGAAACGCTCCCGGCGAGGATCGCCGATCTCGTCGCCGACCTCGCCGCGCGGTCGGCGGAGCTCGGCGTGGGCCTCCATCCGAAGACCGCGCGTCACCTGGCCGATCTCGTCCGGATCATGAACACCTATTACAGCAACCTGATCGAAGGCCATAACACCCGTCCCCGGGATATCGAAAGGGCGCTGGCCGGGGTCTCCGATGCGGACAAGCGGGATCTCCAGGCGGAGGCGGTCGCCCACTATCGCGTTCAGCAGGAGATCGATCGCCTTGCCGCCGATCACATGCTCCCCGATCCCGCGGATCCCGCATTCCTGCAACGTCTTCACCGCGACTTCTATGCGGATGCGTCCGAGGCCATGCTGACCATCAAGGGGGCTCGCCACACCTTCCTCATGACGCCCGGCGAATGGCGCCGTGGCACCGACCAGGATGTCGAGGTGGGCGATCATCTCCCGCCCGCCTCCGAGCAGGTGCCGGCGTTCATGGCCCATTTCCATCGCCGGTTCGCCTTCCATCCGGCGCCCGGAGAGGGGCTGATCGGCGTGGGCCCGGGCCGATCCAGCCGGATCGTCGCTATGGCCACTGCCCACCACAGGTTTGCCTGGATTCATCCGTTTCCCGACGGCAACGGCCGCGTTGGACGGCTGATGAGTCACGCGATGGCGCATGAAGCCGGAATCGGGGCTCACGGACTGTGGTCGATCTCGCGGGGACTGGCTCGGGGCCTTGATCCGGGACCGGAAGGACGGACCGAGTACAAGCGTCACATGGCGCGAGCCGACGAGGTCCGCCGCGGGGACCGTGACGGGAGGGGGCATCTGTCCCTGACTCAACTCGAGTCCTTCACCGCCTGGTTCCTGGAGGTTTGTCTCGAGCAGGTCCGGTACATGGGAGAGTTGTTCGAACTGAACGGCCTGTCCGACCGCCTCGCGAAATATGTTCTGATCTCGGGCCTCCCGGCGGAGGCCAACGCCCTGCTTCAGGAAACCCTGATCCGGGGGGAACTCGACCGCGGCGAGGCCGCGCGCGTGACCCGGCTTCCCGAACGCAGCGCCCGGCGCATCCTCAAGGAACTGACGGAACGCCAGCTCCTCGTGTCCGATACACCGAAAGGACCCGTCTCGCTTCGCTTCCCGGCCGATACGCTCGACGTCCTGTTTCCACGCCTCTACGCCTAGCGATCACGGACGCGGGGCCGGGTCGCCGCGCGAGATCAGGCCAGCTGATGGCGACGCCGCCTTGCGCCAGCTGATTGGCCTTATGTCTTCATCCCTTCTCCCCAGACACGGCCAAGGCTCCGAGGCTGGTCGTTTGGCAATACGGGAGTTTGATCACTCCGGGTGCTCAAACGGCGGGTCTGGAAAAGCCAACATCGCCTATCTGAGTTTCGGCGGGGCGTCGTCGGCATGGCGCAGGAGCCGGTCAGCCTCGACGAACTGATCGCCGCGCGGGACGCCCTCATCACGATCATCGTCGATGACATGCCGACTGCGCATCGCGAATTCCTGATCAGCTTCAAAAGCGGCGAACCGGATTGGTCCCTCATAGGCCTGCCGGGCATCGCCGATCTGCCGGCGGTCCGCTGGAAGCAACGGAATCTGGACCAGCTCGCGCCCGGCCGGCGGGACCTGCTGGTGGAAAGGCTGCGCGCCGTCTGGCCGTCGTAAAGCGGCGCCGTAACCGGAACGACCGTGCCCGGACATCGCCTTCCTGACCGGACTGACCGGACCTGCGCATGGCCGCGCCGCCGGCCGAGCCCACATCAACAGGCCGCGGCGGCGAAGCGCTTCTCCAGGCGTCGCGATGTCAGTGATCCACCAGGAAGCCGAATAGCGCCGGCGCGCTCTGTCCTCACGCGAGCGGCGTCAGCCGGTAACGATCCGCCTCAAGCCCTTCGACGGCGAGCACGGCCTCCACCCGTCGGCCCTGGGCCGTGCGCCGGATATGGACGATCCGGTCGACCGCCTGGGCGATCGCGCGCCGGGGCGGCCGGGCGACCACTTCGATGATCAGATCCTCGATGCGACGCAGGACGTCTTCGGCCGAGTTGGCGTGGATCGTCGACAGACCACCGGGATGCCCGGTGTTCCAGCTCTTCAAGGTCTCAAGCGCGGCGGCCCCGTCGCGCATTTCGCCCACTACGATCCGGTCCGGGCGCATCCGCAGCGCGTCCTTCACCAGATCGACCACCCCGATGACGACCGGCGCGCGCCGGGTCAGCACCGCCACTGCGTCCCAGGCAGAACACTGCAGTTCCGGCGTATCCTCGATCAGGAAGACCCGGTCCCCGGCGAAAGCGGGTTCGGCCAGCACCGCATTGGCCAGGGTGGTCTTGCCCGAGCCGGTCCCGCCGGAGATGAGGATGTTGCGGCGTTCGGCCGCCGCCTGTCGCAGCGCGTCCGCCTGGGCCTCCGTCATCACGCCGCCGCGAACATAGTCGGCCAGCCCCCAGATCACCGCGGGGCGTTTGCGGATCGAGAAGGCCGGCGCCGCGACGATCGGGGGCAGCAATCCCTGGAACCGTTCGCCCGTCCCCGGCAGGACGCCGGATAGACGCGGGTCCTCGCGCGCCACCGTCTCCCCGACATAGTCGGCGATCAGCTTGATGGCGCGCTCGCGCGCCTCCGGCGACAGGGTCTGGCCGGTGTCGCGACGCCCCTCCCCGCTCCGGTCGAGCACCAGCCGTCCGTCCGGGTTGGCGAGGATCTCCACCACGGCGGGCTCCTCCAGGGCGGCGAGAACCGTCGGCCCCAGCGCGTGCCGCAACGCCTCCAGCTTGCGTTCCGCGACGATCGGATGGACCGCCATCAGGGCGGAGGGTCAAAGGAGCGGGGTTCGCCGGCCACCGTGTCGGTCGCGGTTCGGCCCGCGACGATCCGTGCGGCCGTGGCGTCGAGCAGCCGATCGATCCGCCGGTCCACGGCCGCCTGTACGGTCGGATCCTGATCGACCACGGCGTCGGGCAGACGCAGGAAGAAGGCCCGCGCCACCTCGATCAGAAGCTCCTGGACGATTTGCATGTCCCGCGCCGTCGACCGCATGTGGTCCCTCAGCGAGCGTTCGAGCTGCAGCAGCCGATCCTCGGGATCGGCATGGGGCGATTTCTGCAGCCCCCGCGAGATCGCCCGCCCGGCGGCCTGGCTGAGCGGCATCCGGCCTGCCCGCGCCTCGCGATTAAGCGCCGTCGCGAGCTTGGGATCGGTGAGATAGACCTGCACGCGGGCGGTCTGGGGGTTAGTCCTGGGCATTTCCTGGTCCTTGCAACTGATCGAGGACCGCCTGTTGTGCGGCCATCTCCTGCGCCACCCGCCCGTAGATATCGGCCGCCCTGGCGGCGACCTTCTTGTCGTCCATGGCCGCCGCCACCTCCTTGAACAGCGGCAGACTGGCCTCGGCGTCCTCCCCGAGGCCGCGGCACCCCGCCCACGGATGAGGGGCGCGTGGGGGAACGTCGAGCTGCCGGCCCTGATCGGGCCCGGCCTCGCCCGCGCGGCTCCGGAATGGTTCGCGCCGGTCATAGAGCAGCTTTTCGGTGCGCAGCGGCCGATGACCCGCCACGAACACCAGCTGCTGGTCGGCCGGCAGCGACCGAATCTCGCCCGGCTCCAGCAAGGGCCGGTCGATCTCCGCGCGGGACACCGAGCTGCGGCCTGTTCCCAGTCCCGCCGGGCCGCTCCGGCTGGTGCGGGTTTCGGTCACCGAGCCCGTCAGCTTCGAGACCTTGTCCTGGGTCAGCGGATCGAGCGCCGAAAAGGCGGTGTAGACCGCGCAGTTGTCGAGGATGGTGTTGTGCTGACCATAGGTCTCGACGATGTCATTGAGCGACTGGGCCACGAACATCGCCTTGACCCCGTATCCACTCATCAGACGCAGCGACTTCTCGAAGAAGGCCAGCCGCCCCAGGAGCGGAAACTCGTCCATGACCATCAGAAGCTTGTGGCGTTTCTCCCGGCCGGTCGCGTCCCTGTTCTCCTCCGCCGTCAGGGCCTGGGCGGCGGAATAGAACATCAATCGCACGAGCGGCCGCAGCGCGGCGGCGTCCGCCGGGGCCACCTGGACATAGAGCGACACCGGCGCCTCGGCGCACATCAGATCGCCCATGGCGAAGTCGGACGCCGACAACGCCCGCTCCACATCCTCGCCGGCCAGCCATTTCAGATAGGACCGCGCCGTCCCCTGCACCGATGTCCGGAACCGGTCGTGCATGGCGGCATAGCCCTTCACCGCCGTGCGGATGAACGGATGGGTTTCAGGCTTCCCGCCCGCCCCCGACCGGTGAAGGGTCTTCATCATCCGGTCGGCCGCATCGTCGAGATCGGCCAGAAGCTCCCGCACCTTGAGCAGGGTCTTGTCGGCGTCCTCGGCGGTGTAGAGGACGTGCAGGATCACGGCTTCGAGGATTTCCGAAGCGGCCTTGTCCCAGATCGCCTCATCGTCCCGTGCGCCCCCGGGATCGGACAGTATGGCCACCAGACGCTGGACCTGCGCCAGCTCGCCGGGTCCCGGCTGGATTTCCGCCAACGGATTCCAGCGCGCGGACGCCGGATCCCGCGGCGCGAAATAGAAGGTATGCGAGAACCGCGAACGCCAGCCGGCCGTGATCCGCCACAGCTCGCGCTTTGGATCATGCACCAGGACGCTCGGGGTCCACGACAACAGGGTCGGGGTCACATGGCCCCGCCCCTTGCCGCTGCGGGTCCCGCCGGTCACCAGCGTCGGCCGAAGATCGGCCGTCGCCAGCAGCCGCCCCCGGAATACGCCCAGGACCGCGCCGGCCGGACTGAGCAGGCCCGCGCGGCGAGCCTCGGCCCAGCCGCCCCATCCCCGGATCCGACGCGCCGTTCGACCGCCGCTGACAATCGATCCCAGCCCCAGGCCGCTCGCCGCACCCAACAGGATCAGCGGCGCGCTACGTGAGACCGCTGTCCGGGCTTCGTCGCCGAACTCCCCGCGCCAGGCCAGGAGCGCCCAGGGCGGGTAGAGCGCCAGGTCAGGATGAACCCGTATCGCCGGGCCAAGCGCCGGGGCCCAGTGATAGGTCCAGGCGAACAATTGCGTCGCCGCCTGCAATCCCAGCAGCAGGCCCAGACCGAGGCACGCCAGCCGCACCGGCACCTAGACCGCCTCACCGGGAGGATCCCGCCGCTCTCCGGAGACATCGAGGACCAGCAGCGGCGCGGCGTCCATCCGGCGCTGGTGATAGGCGACCAGGGCCTGCCGGAGCGCCGGCATCGAGCCGGCGTCAGCCAGTTGAAGGATCGAGACGGCCTCAGCTTCCCGATCATGCAGGTTCCGCCGTTCCGCCTGCGCCAGCGGCAGGAGCTGGCGGCCCACCCGCTCGAAGG
>JAAXIW010000190.1 GCA_012270135.1 Brevundimonas sp.
GCGACGCCGACCGCTGGGGCTGCGTGGTGTTCCACGACATGCGCGAGGGCCTGCAGGGCGTCGACGTGGTGATGATGCTGCGCCTGCAGCTGGAGCGGATGGAGGGCGCGCTGGTCCCCTCGACCCGCGAGTATTTCCGCTTCTGGGGGCTGGACCGCGAGAAGCTGGCCTGGGCGAAGCCGGGGGCGAAGGTGATGCAGCCGGGTCGGCGGCCCCGGTGCGGCTTCAGCGCCTCGGTCGGGGCCTCTGTCCTGTCCGTGGCGCGGCTCCAGGACCAGGGCGAGATGGGGGTGGCGGCGCGGATGGCGGTGCTGGCGGCTCTGTCGGCGCGGCGCGAGGGAGCCGAGGCATGAGCGCGCTGGCGATCCTGAACGCCCGGCTGGTGGACCCGGCGGGCGACTACGACGGGCCGGGCGCGGTGCTGGTCGAGGACGGGCGGATCGTCGAGGTCATCCGCGGCGGCGGGGCGTCCGCGCCCGCGGGCGTGGAGGTCGTGGACGCAGACGGTCTGTGCCTGGCTCCCGGCCTGATCGACATCCGGGTCAAGACCGGGGAGCCGGGCGCGGAGCCGAAGGAGACGCTGAAGTCGGCCTCGCTGTCGGCGGCGGCGGGCGGGGTGACCACCATCGTCATCCAGCCGGACACCGACCCGGCCATCGACGATCCGGCTATGATCGAATTCATCCAGCGGCGCGGGGCGGCGCTGGGTCTGGTCAACGTCCGGGCGGCGGGCGCGGCGACGCAGGGGCGCGACGGCCGGAGGATGGCCGAGATCGGCCTGATGGACGAGGCCGGCGCGCTATATTTCACCGACGTCGACCGGGTCATCGCCGACAGCCGCATGCTGCAGCGGGTGATGAGCTATGCGGCGGCCTTCAACGCCCTGATCTCCTGCCGCCCGGCCGATCCCTGGCTGAGCGAGGGGGCGGTGGCGACGTCGGGCGAACTGGCCACCCGGCTGGGACTGTCGTCGGCGCCGGCTATCGCCGAGCGCATCCAGCTGGAGCGCGATCTGGCCCTGGTCGAGCAGACCGGAGCGCGATTCCTGGTCGACCAGATCTCGACCGAGGGCGCGCTCGAGACGCTGTCGCGGGCCCGGGCCCGGGGACTGGAGGTCGCGGCCTCGGTGTCGATCAACCACCTGTGCTTCAACGAAATCGATATCGGCGACTACCGGACCTTCTACCGGATGGACCCGCCGCTGCGGCCCGAGCGGGACCGGCAGGCGCTGATCGAGGCGGTGCGAGACGGGCTGATCGACGCCATCACCAGCGCCCACGCCCCGGCCCCGGCCGAGGACAAGCGCCGTCCGTTCGCCGAGGCCGCCCCCGGGGCCGTGGGTCTGGAGACCCTGCTGCCCGCGGCCCTGTCGCTGCACCACGAGGACGGGCTGGAGCTGCTGGATATCCTGCGCCCCCTGACCCACGGCCCGGCGACCCTGCTGGGGCTGGAGGCGGGGGAGCTGGCGACCGATGCGCCGGCCGACCTGATGCTGTTCGATCCGGGCGCGCCGGTGGTCATCGACGCCGACGCCCTGAGGTCCAAATCGAAGAACTCCCCGTTCGACGGCCGCCGTCTGCAAGGGAAGGTCTTGCTCACCGTCGTTGGCGGACGCATCGTCCACGACGCACGCTAAAGGGGAGCGAATCACTTGCACGATCTGGTCGGGCCCGCTCTGGGGACGCTCGCGCTCGCGGCGGCGGGCGGATACCTGCTGGGCTCGATCCCGTTCGGGGTGATCCTGACGAAAGCGGTCACCGGGCAAGACGTGCGCGGCATCGGCTCAGGCAACATCGGCGCGACCAACGTCCTGCGGACGGGCCGCAAGGACCTGGCGATCGCCACCCTGCTGCTCGACGCCGGCAAGGGCGCGGCGGCGCTACTGCTTGCGCGCCTGCTGTTTCCGGAAGTCCCCGCCGTGGCCGCCATCGCCGGCGGCGCCGCCTTCCTCGGCCATTTGTTCCCCGTCTGGCTGGGCTTCAAGGGCGGCAAGGGGGTCGCGACCTTTTTCGGCCTGCTGCTGGCGGCGGCCTGGCCGCTGGGCCTGCTGGCGGGCGCGACCTGGCTGATCGTCGCCGCCCTGTTCCGCATTTCCTCGCTCGCCGCGCTGGTCTCCTCGGCCGCCGCGCCCGTCTACGCCCTGCTGCCGCTGGCGGCGCTAGGCCTGCCCGCCCCGGCCCCGATCGCCGCTCTGGCGGCCTTCACCGCGCTCCTGATATGGGTTCGCCACCACCAGAACATCGGCCGGCTGCTCAAGGGGGCCGAGCCCCGCATCGGCGCCGGAAAGGCGTGACCGCCCGGGCGCCGCTGCCGGAGACGGAGCGGATCGCCCGACTGCGGCTGGCGCGCACCGACCGGATCGGTCCGGTCACCTTCAAACAGCTGCTCGACCGGTTCGGGACGGCGGAGCGGGCCATCGAGGCCCTGCCCGACCTGATCAGACGCGGCGGCGGGCACGGACACGACCTGCCGCCCGTGGCGGAGATCGAGTCCGAGATCGAGGCGGGAACCGCCCTCGGCGCCCGGCTGATCGTGCTGGGCGACGCCGACTATCCGGAGACGCTGGCCGCCGTCGACCCGCCACCGCCGATGCTGTGGGCGCTCGGCGACGCGAGCCTGATGGCGCGGCCGTGCATCGCCGTGGTCGGGGCGCGGATCGCCTCGGCGGGCGGACAGCGGATCGCGCGGGGCCTGTCCCAGCAACTGGGCGAGGCCGGTCATGTGGTGGTCTCGGGCCTGGCGCGCGGCATCGACGGCGCGGCCCACGCCGGCGCCCTGCCGACCGGCACGGTGGCGGTGCTGGGCGGCGGCGTCGATGACGTTTATCCGCCGGACAACGCCGACCTCCATGCCCAGATCGTCGAACAGGGCTGCATCGTCTCGGAGAGCCGCATCGGGGCGCGGGCGCAGGCCAAGGACTTTCCCCGCCGCAACCGGATCATCTCGGGCCTGTCGCGAGGCGTCATCGTGGTCGAGGCGGAGCTTCGTTCGGGCTCCCTGATCACCGCCCGGCTGGCCGCCGAACAGGGCCGGGACGTCTTCGCCGTGCCGGGGTCGCCGCTGGACCCCCGCTCGCGCGGACCGAACGAGCTGCTGCGGCAGGGCGCCATCCTGTGTGAGGGGCTGGAGGACGTGGAGCGCGCCTTCTCGACCCTGCGGCGGCTGGAAGAGCCGTCCACCGAAAATCCGTTCGCCGAAGCGCCGGACGATGTCGACGCCGTCTTCCTCGAACAGGTCGCGGCCCTGCTTTCGCCGACGCCGGCGCCGCGGGACGAGCTGGCCCGGGCGCTGAATGCGCCCATCGGCGCGGTGGCCGCCGCCCTGCTGGAACTGAGCCTCGCCGGGCGCGCGACGCTGCTTCCGGGAGGTCTGGTTTCCGTGTGACCGACCCTCCGAATTGCGACGCCGATTGACAGCGCGGCCCGCGCCAACCACGTTCCGCCCCCTTTCGCGCCCCTTCCAAGGCCCCCTCCCCGCATGAACCTCGTCGTCGTCGAGAGCCCCGCAAAGGCCAAGACCATCAACAAATATCTGGGCCCGGACTTCCACGTCCTGGCGTCCTACGGCCACATCCGCGACCTGCCGTCGAAGGACGGGTCGGTGCTGCCTGACGAAGATTTCGCCATGTCGTGGGAAGTCGACGCCAAGGCGTCAAAGCGGATGTCCGAGATCGCCGATGCGGCGAAGAAGGCCGACCGGGTCATCCTCGCCACCGACCCCGACCGCGAGGGCGAGGCGATCAGCTGGCACGTGCTGGAGGTGCTGACCAAGAAGAAGGCGCTGAAGGACACCCAGGTCGAGCGGGTCACCTTCAACGCCATCACCAAGGGCGCGGTGCTGGAGGCCATGGCGGCCCCCCGTCAGCTGGATATGGAGCTGGTCGAGGCCTATCTGGCCCGGCGCGCGCTGGACTATCTGGTCGGCTTCACCCTGTCGCCGGTGCTGTGGCGCAAGCTGCCGGGCGCCCGCTCGGCCGGGCGGGTTCAGTCGGTGGCGCTGCGCATCGTCGTCGACCGCGAACTGGAGATCGAGGCCTTCCGGCCGCAGGAATACTGGTCGGTCGAGGCCGACCTGACCGCCGACAGCCCGCCGTTCACGACGCGGCTGGTCAAGCACGCCGGCAAGCGGGTGCAGCGGCTGGACATCGTCTCGGAGGCCATGGCCACAGCCGCCCGGGAGGCGATCAACGCCGGCCAGTTCACCATCCGCTCGATCGAGAAGAAGCCGGTCAAGCGCGCCCCGAGTCCCCCGTTCATGACCTCGACCCTGCAGCAGGAGGCCTCGCGCAAGCTGGGCTTCACGGCGCAGCGGACGATGCAGGCGGCGCAGAAGCTGTACGAGGGCGTCGACGACCAGGGCGGCCTGATCACCTATATGCGGACCGACGGCCTCTACGTCAGCCCCGAGGGGATCGCCCAGGCCCGCGAGGTGATCGGCGAGCGGTTCGGTCCGGCATATGTCCCGGAGCAGCCGCGCTTCTACAAGTCCAAGGCCAAGAACGCCCAGGAGGCGCACGAGGCCATCCGACCGACGAATATGGCCCGCGCGCCGGAGACCCTGAGGCTCGAGGGCGACCTGCAGCGGCTCTACGAACTGATCTGGAAGCGGACCATCGCCAGCCAGATGGAGTCGGCGCGGCTGGACCGGACCACGGTCGAGGTCGAGACGCCGGACGGTCTGACCGGCCTGCGGGCGACCGGACAGGTCGTCGCCTTCGACGGCTTCATTGCGGTCTATGAGGAAGGCCGCGACGCCCGGCCGAAGTCCGGCGAGGACGAAGAGGACGACTCGACCCGCCTGCCCGCGCTGAAAGAAGGCGCGACCGCGAAGGTCGAGGCCATCCGGACCGAGCAGCATTTCACCGAGCCGCCGCCGCGTTTCTCGGAAGCGACCCTGGTCAAGAAGCTGGAAGAGCTGGGCATCGGCCGGCCGTCGACCTACGCCTCGATCCTGACCACCCTGCGCGACCGCGGCTATGTGCGGATGGACAAGAACCGGTTCATCCCCGAGGACACCGGCCGGCTGGTCACGGCCTTCCTCGAGCAGTTCTTCGGCCAATGGGTGGAGTATGATTTCACCGCCGATCTGGAGGGCCAGCTGGACGCGGTGTCGGCGGGCGACCTCGACTGGAAGAAGCTGCTGCGCGACTTCTGGGGGCAGCTGAAGCCGGCGACGGCGGACGTGACGGCCATGCAGGGCGTCATCGACAAGCTGGACGAGGCCATCGGGCCGTTCCTGTTCCCGCCGAAGGCCGATGGTTCTGACGCGCGCCTGTGCCCCGTGTGCGGAACGGGACGGCTGCATCTGAAGGCCAGCTTCAAGATGAAGTCGACCTTCATCGGCTGCTCCAACTATCCCGAATGCAAATACACCCGGGGCTTCGGCAGCGGGGCCTCGAACGAGGAGGCCGGGACGGACCGCGAGCTGGGCCTCGATCCGGAGACGGGCCAGCCGGTGCAGCTGAAGATCGGGCGGTTCGGGCCGTATGTGGAGACGACGCCGCCCGAGGCCGAGAAGCCGAAGCGCTCGTCGCTGCCCAAGGGCTGGTCGCCGGCGTCGCTGACGCTGGAGCAGGCCCTGCGCCTGCTGGCCCTGCCGCGCGAGGTCGGGATGCATCCGGAGGACGGCAAGCCGATCACGGCGGGGCTGGGCCGCTACGGGCCGTTCGTGCAGCACGCCGGCACCTACGCCAATGTTTCGGACATCGACGAGGTGTTCGAGGTCGGGCTGAACCGCGCCGTTACGCTGCTGGCCGAGAAGCGCGCCGGCAAGTTCGGCGGGCGCGGCGCGGCCGCGGCGCCGCTGAAGGACCTGGGCGCCCATCCCGAGACGGGCGAGCCGATCCACGTCATGGCCGGGCGGTTCGGCCCCTATGTGAAATCGGGCAAGATCAACGCCACCCTGCCCAAGGGCACGGCGCCCGAGGACCTGACGCTGGAGGCGGCCCTGCCGCTGCTGGCGGCGCGGGCGGCGGCGGCGCCGAAGGGCAAGAAGGCGCCGGCGAAGAAGGCCGCCGCCAAGAAGCCGGCGGCGAAGAAGGCGACGGCCAAGAAGAAGCCGGCCGCCAAGAAGGCCGCGGCGAAGGCCTAGCCTTTCAGCAGCCGGTCGCGGGCGGCGTTGAGGCGGGAGGCCAGGCCTTCCGTGCCGCCTTGGTCGGGGTGGGCGCGGCCCATCAGCCGCTTCCATGCGGTGTTGATTTCCTGCCGCGTGGCGTCGGCGGATACGCCCAGCAGCGAGCGGGCCTCGGTGGCGCTCATCGCTTCGGTGCGGGGCGCAGGCGCGCGCTGGCGCGAGGATACGGTCAGCCACAGGCCCGCCCCGGCGAGGGCGGCGGCGGGGAGCCAGGCCCCGCGCGCGGCGAGCAGGACGGCGGCGGCGATCAGGACGGCGCTGAACAGGGTGGCGGTGACGCGCCAGTGTCCCCGGCCGCGCCGCTCGGTCTGGCGTCCCAAGCGAACCAGCGCCCAGACGGCGATCGCCGCCAGCGCCAGCCAGACGAGACTCAAGAGCTCACGCCGCTTCGTCCAGCGGCGCGTTGAGCGACCCGCCGTCGAGGCCGAGCGCCAGCATCAGATTGCGCAGCTCCTGCCTGGCCGCGACGTGGGCGAGCGAGACCTGCACCGGGCGCACCTCGTTCGACAAGTCGGCGACGGTCAGGCCGAACGGGAACAGTTCACGGTAGATGACGCGGTCGCGCAGGCCGGGCCCGATGCGGAAGCCGACGCGGCGGGCCAGCTTCTCCATCCGCTCCTCGAGGCGCTGGCGGTTGCGGGCGGCGGCCACGGCCATGCGGTTGACCACCACGATCCAGTCGATGGCGGCGGCGCGGCCCTCGGTCAGGGCGCGGTGCTTGCGAGCCTCCCAGACGCTCTCGGAATAGATCGAGGGCTTGAGCAGATCGAGGGTGACCGGGTCGATCTGACCGAGCAGGTCGAAGTCGACGAAGCTGTCGTTCATCGGGGTGACGATCTGGTCGGCGAGGCCGTGGGCGGTGCGCGACAGGACGGTGTCGCCGCCCGGGGTGTCGATCAGGATGAAGTCGGCCACGGCCCGGGCTTGGGCGAAGGCGGTTTCGAAGCGGGCCAGTTGCTCGGCCTCGTCCGCCTGGGCGAGGGCCTTGCCGTCGCCCATGTCCGGCTCGAACGGCATCAGCAGGGACTGGTCGTTGCCAGCCATCCAGGCGGCGCGGTTGGCGAAGAATTTGGCCATGGACCGTTGCCGCAGGTCGAGATCGATGATCGCCACCGTCTTGCCGGCATGCAGCAGGCCGCAGGCGATGTGGATGGCGAGCGTGGACTTGCCCGCTCCGCCCTTCTCGTTGCCGACGACGATGACCGTGGGGTCCGCCATGAAATCCCGATGCTCCGATGGCCGCCGACTCGACGCGCAGCCCTGAAGCGGCAGAATCGCCGTGTATGGACGCGCCGTCAACGGAGCGTCGAGGATCGGGCTGTGGATGCGGCGCCTCAGGCGGCGCGGTGGCACCACGGATCGTCGACGCCGGCGGCGGCGCAAACGGCGGCGGCGGCGCTGGCCGGCTCATCGACCTTGAGGAGGGTCAGGCGGCGACCGCCGACCTCGACCGCCTCGTAGACCGGCGTCAGGCCGTCGAGATCGAGACGGGCCCAGGCGGCGCGGGCCGCAGCCTCGCTGGAGTAGGCGCCGATCTGGACGAGTTTTCCGGGGCGGTGCGGCGCATGCGCCGGCCGCAAGCCGGCCCGCGCGGCGGCGCCGGCGATGCGGGTGGAGACTTCCCGGACCACGGCGTCGGCCCCGGCGGGGGCGGCGGCGGCGGCGAGGCGCTGGCCCTGCTGTTCCACGACGCCGTTCAGGCCGCCGTCGCGGGCGTCCCACAGGGCGTGCGGATCCATGACCTGCACCCGCAACGCCGGGCGCAGACCGGCCTCGGCGGCGGTGCGGACAGCGGGCCTGCGGGGTTCGGCGCGTTCCGACTGGCCGTCCAGGGGGATCGCGGCGACGGCGTTGGCCATGTTCTCGAAACGGTGTGGGTCGGCCTCGACCATGCCGCAGGCCGACAGGGTGGCCGCGGCCAGACAGGCCAGCACTGGACGGATGAGGAGGCTCGGCGTCATAACCTGCACACTGGCACGCCGGGCTTTGAGGCGCGGTTCACAATCACGCTTAAGGCGAAGGGTTAATCCGTTCACCATGCCTGACACTCCAGACCTGCCCATCGTCCGCGCCATCGCGGCGTTGCGCCAGACGGTAAGCGGCTGGCGGCGGCAGGGGTTCACCGTCGGCTTCGTGCCGACCATGGGCGCGTTGCACGAAGGCCACCTCGCCCTGGTGCGGGAGGCTGGCGAACGGGCGGACCGGGTCGTGGCCAGCGTGTTCGTCAATCCGGCCCAGTTCGCCGCCCACGAGGATCTCGGGACCTACCCCCGCCAGGAGGCGCGGGACGCCGAGCTGCTGGCCGGCGCCGGTTGCGCCCTGATGTATGCGCCCGGGGTCGAGGAGATGTATCCGGCCGACGCCACGACGACGGTCTCGGTCGGCGCTCCGGCCGAGGGGCTGGAAGGCGAGTTCCGGCCGCAGATGTTCGGGGGCGTCGCCCTGGTGGTCGCCAAGCTGCTGAACCAGGCCCAGCCGGACGTCGCCGTGTTCGGCGAGAAGGATTATCAACAGTTGATCGTGGTCAGGCGATTGGTCCGCGATCTGGACATCCCGGTCGAGATCGTCGGCCTGCCGACCATCCGCGACGGTCACGGCCTCGCCCTGTCCTCGCGCAACGCCTATCTGTCGGAGGACGAACTGACGGTCGCTCGGCGGCTCAACGGCGTGCTTGCGGAAGCCGGCGCACGGGCCGCCGGCGGCGCACGGGTGGACGAGGCCGAGGCGGAGGCGCGGGAGGCCCTGCTCCGGGCCGGCTTCGCTCATGTCGACTATGTCGCCATTCGCCGGGCCGACGACTTGGCCGCGTTCGAGAGCGGACGGGTGGACGCCCCCGCCCGGGTCCTGGCGGCGGCATGGCTGGGCAAGACCCGGCTGATCGACAACCTGCCGATCTGAACCCGCCCGAGGATTGACCCGTTCTCCTGCCGCCGCAGCAGGAGAACCGACGATGAGCTACCTCCGCTTCGCCGCCATGATCGCCGTTTCGACGGTGGTCATGTTCGGCCTGATGTACCTGAACACCTATGCCGTCGAGCATGTCCGCTTCAGCCAGACCCGGGCTTTCATGGCCCTGATCATGGGAGCGACGATGGCGGCGGTCATGCTGGCCTTCATGCTCAAGATGTATCCGGACAAGCGGGTGAACCTGGCCATCTTCGCGGCGGCGGCGGTGGTGTTCGCGGGCTCGCTGGCGTTGGTGCGGAGCCAGCAGACAGTCGGGGACGTGGCCTATATGAAGGCGATGATCCCGCACCATTCGATCGCCATCATGACCAGCGAGCGGGCCCGGATCCGGGATCCGCGCGTCCGCAAGCTGGCCGACGAGATCATCGCGGCCCAGCGGCGCGAGATCGCCGAGATGAACGCGCTGATCGCAGATCTTGAGCGGGACCCGCCGCCGCGCGGCGCGCCGGTGCTGGAGGCCTCGAGCTAGCCGATCGCGCCGACGCAGCCCTCGTCGCCGCCGAAGGGCACGACCGCGTCGGTGAGCGACAGGCTCCAGCCGTGGTGGGTGTCGAGGCCCCGGCGGCGGAGCCCCGAGCCGTCGCCGGCGTCGCCGCCGGCGGTGACGAGCACGCGGCGCCCGCCGGGCAGGGCCTCGGGATCGATGCGGCCGACGGCCAGCGCCGTCGGGGTCTCGCCGCCGAAGCCGTCGAAGACGCCGAGCATCGCCCATTGGCGGCGCAGGCCGGTGCACCCCGGATCGCCGGCCTTGCTCGCCAGCACCGCCACGCCATGGCCCTCGGCGGCCCAGGCGAGGGCGGCCTGGGGATCGCGCACCGCCTTCATGTCCGCCGCCGCGCCGAAGCGCAGCCGGGCCCCGTCGAAGGCGCGGGTCGGTTCGACCGGGGACCAGACCTGGACCTGCATGCGGCCCTGGCGGGCGAGACCCCAGCCGACGATTTGGCGCCAGAGGGATTCCACGGCCTCGCGGTTGTCCGGTCCGGCCTGGGCGAGGACGCGGTCGAGGACGCTCTGCTCGCGGTCGGGGCGGAGTTTCAGATGTGGGCCGGACGGCGCGTCCTTGGCCTTGCCGACGCGGGCGGCGATGGCGAGGCGGCGTTCGAACAGGGCGAGAAGCTGGTCGTCGAGAACGTCGATCTCATGACGCAGGGCGGCCAGCGCCATCTGTTCGGGCGAGACGTCGAGAGGAGCGGGCCAGACTTGCTGGAGGGAGCACGGGGGCATGGGCGGACTTTCGGATTTCGATGGGGCTGGGCGATTTGCGAGCCGCCGCTCCACACGGAGCGGTCGCCGGCGAGGCGGTCAGGACGCGATGCCCGACGCCTCAGCCGGCGTATCGAAAGCCGTAGAAATACAGGTCCGCGGCGGCGGAGACGCCGGCGAATGCAGTCGCAGCGGTGGCTGGCGAACGGACCATGGGGTTCATTGGGCGCAAGGATCGTGCGCCGTCAAGCGCTCAGGCGCTGAGCAGGACAAAGCGCGTGCGGTTGTCGGCCGAATCCTGGATGTCGTTGCGCAGAATCGACAGCTCATAGACTTCGGCGGCCCGGGCCGGCGCGACGGCGGCGCGGGCGGGATCGGCGGCCTCGGCCACGGCGCGGGCCGCGCCGGCGGTGTCGAAGGCCTCGACCGGTTCGATGCCGAGTTCGGCGAGGGTGGCGGCGCACTGGCCGAGGGCGGCGGGATGGCTCTCGGCGGTCCGGACGCCCCCGAGCCGCGCGCCCGCCGGGGCCATCAGGGCCAGCCGGATCGGCCGCCAGACCTCGGAAACCACGGTCAGACCGGCCTGCTCGACGAGGGTGGCGGCCGGCTCGACGCGGCCGATGGTGGTGTTTTCGACGGGGATCAGGGCGCAGCCCACCTCCCCGGCCTTCAACGCCGCGATGGCGGCCTCGAAACTGTCGCAGGCCACCGGTTCGTCCCACGGGCGCAGGTCGATACACGCCTCGTGGCTGAAGGCCCCGGGCGCGCCCTGATAGGCGCAGCGGCCCGGTGCGTCCTCGACCTCGGGGCGGCCGACGCCCTCCATCTCCTCGAGGCGGGCGAGGAACTCGTGGCTCGAGAG
>JAAXIW010000275.1 GCA_012270135.1 Brevundimonas sp.
GGCTCGCAGACGCCGCAGTCGATGCATTCGTCCGGCGCGATGACGAGGCAGTTCTCGCGCTCGTAGAAGCATGCGAGCGGGCTGACCTCGACGCAGTCCATGAACTTACATTTCACGCAGGCGTCGGTGACGATGTAGGTCATTGAGCGGAAAGCGGTCGCGGTTGCTGGGGACGGGCTGCGCAGATGACCCCGGCGGGGGGCGGTGTCAACCGGGGTCCGGGTCGCGGAGGGCGTAGAGGCTCCGCGCCCCCTCGGGCGGGCCCCGCCGCGAACCCAGTCCCTGCACCGTCAGGTCGACCAGCCGGCCTCCGAGCGCGAACATCAGACCGTCGCCGATGTGGACGCCGCGGCTGGGCTTGTCGAGACGGGTCTGCGTTCCGTTGTGGGTCAGCCGGATCGCGCCCCGTTCGACCATGGCTGCGGCCAGGGAGCGCGTCCTGGCGAAACGCGCCCGCCATAGCCAGACGTCGATGCGGCAGACGGCCTCGGTCACGCGGGCTTCCGGCGCCGGGGCCGCTTGCGGCGGGCGGGGACGGGCGGCGCCGTCAGCGCCGACAGGGCCGCGAAGGGCGAATCCTTGACCGGCTTCGGCTTGCGGTCGGGGCGATCCGGTTGCCGGGCCCGGGTCGTCTTCAGCGCGCCCGCGAGCGCCTTCGCCTGCTCCAGGGTGATCCCCAGTTCGGCCAGATCGGTCTCGCTCAATACGCCCTTGTTCCGCGCCCGCCGCTCGGCGAGGGATTCCAGCATGTCGACGCCGCCCGCGAATCGCCCGGCCGCGCGCAGGCCGAAGGCCGACAACAGCCGGGCGGACGGCGGCGGATCCGGCAACAGGGTCAGGGCCGTTGGGCCCGGCCGGAACGGCTCGCCCGCTACGAAGGCCTGCGCGACGGCAGGAGCCCGCCCCTTCAGCAGGGCCGGGAGCCACACCGAATGCGCGCCGAGGCGCACGCCGAAGGTCTTCAGCGTCCGCCGCTCGACCTGGCTCAGCGCGGCGAGATCGCGCTCCACCTCCCGCCGGTCGATGACGCCGCCCGCCTCCACCAGCCGGTAGGCCAGTCCCCGCGGCAGGCCCTTCAGGGCCCCGTTCTCGATGGCGGACCTCAGCCGCCGCAGCGGCCGCAGCGCCCGCCCGGCCTCGGCCGCCCGCCAGGCCTCGAGCCGCCGCTGGGCTCGCTCGCGGGCCGCCGTCGGGCCGAGGTCGCCCAGCAGCCGGACGCGGGGCGCGAACCAGTCGCCGCCGATGACCTGACCGGCCTGGGCGCCGCGCCACAGCACGGCCCCGTCCGGGGTCACCGAAAAGGCCTCGTCGCCGTCCGCGGCCAGCCGGCCGAGGCGCCGGGCGATCTCGGGCGTCACCGCCTGCCGCGCGGCATGGCGCAGGGCCTTGTCCTCAAGCGCGCTGCCGCCCTTGTCGATCCGGAAATCGACCCCGGTCAGCCGTCCCACCGCGTGGCCCTCGACCACCACCGCCCCCTCGGCGTCGACGTCGGCGACCGCCTCCTCGCGCACGTTGAGCGCCCGCATCAGGGCGGTGGTGCGCCGGTCGACGAAGCGGGCCGTCAGCCGTTCGTGCAGGACGTCGGACAGCCGTTCCTCCAGCGCCCGGGTGCGGTCGCGCCAGCCCTGGGCCTGATCCAGCCAGTCGGGGCGGTTGGCGATATAGCTCAGCGTCCGCACCCCGCTCAGCCGCGCCGACAGCTGGTCGATCTGGCCGTCGTCGCGGTCGAGGTCGGCGAAGCGCGGCGCGATCCAGTCGGCCGTCAGACGCCCGCGCCGGCCGGTCAAGGCCTCGAAGATGTCCCTGGCCAGCCGGGCGTGCTCGTCCAGCGTCGTCTTCTGGAAATCCGGCAGCTGGCAGGCTTCCCACAGCCGCATGATCGCGCCCCGTGAGCGGCCGATACGGGCCACGTCCTCATCCTTGATCAGCCGCCGCAGCAGGGTCTCGTCCAGCGCCGGCTGGGTCAGGTTCAGCCCGCGCACCCCCGGCGCTGCCGTCAGCGAGCGCAGCAGGTCGGGCAGGGTGTCGAAATCCAGCCGGGCGTTGCGCCATTCCGCCGCCTCGACGGGATCGAAGCGGTGCTCGACCACCTGCTCGACCAGATCGGGGTCCAGCTCGATCGCCTCGCCCGTGACGCCGAAGGTGCCGTCGCGCAGGTGGCGTCCCGCCCGCCCGGGAAACACACCGCACACGGGGCCGTGCCGCCGGGG
>JAAXIW010000167.1:0-1886 GCA_012270135.1 Brevundimonas sp.
GGCCAGTTCCCAGCGGATCAGGCCGGACAGGGCGCCGCCCACGATCCCCGCCATGATGGCGAAGATCAGATAGAGGGTGCCGATGTCCTTGTGATTGGTCGACAGGAACCAGCGGGTGAAGAAGCCCGGCTTGTGGTCGTGATGACCGTCGTGGTCGTGGGCGAGGTTCGCGGCTGCGGTGGCCATGGTCTTTTGGGCTCTCGCGTTTCGTTACTGGGCGGCCGGCGCGGCGGCGGGCGCGGGAAGATCGGAGGTCGTGCCGACGGGAGCGGCGGCCGGCGCCGGCGCGACGGGGGCGCCGGTCGTGCCGGCCTCGACCTGGGCGGCGGTGCCGCCGGGAGCCTCTTCCGCAGCGCGCGGCGTCATCGAACCGCCCTTGGAAGCGACCCATTCGGCGAACTCGGCGCGCGAGACGACGTTGATCTGGATCGGCATGAAGGCGTGATCGACGCCGCACAGTTCCGAGCACTGGCCATAGAAGACGCCGCGGCGGTCGGCCCGGAACCAGGTCTCGTTGACGCGACCGGGGACGGCGTCGGTCTTCAGGCCGAAGGCCGGCAGGGCCACGGCGTGGATGACGTCGGCTGCGGTCACCAGCAGGCGGACGGTCGCGCCCTCGGGCCCCCCCATCGGCGCGGCGGCGGCCAGCCGGGAGAGGCTGTGCGGCATGCCGCGGCGGGCGATCTCGTCCTCGGGCAGCATGTTCGAGATGTATTCGGGCACGCCCTGGTCGGGATATTCATAAGCCCAGTTCCACTGGTTGCCGGTGACCTTAACCGTCAGGTCGGGCTCCGGCATGTTGTGGTAGTTGAACAGCAGGCGGAACGAGAACAGGGCGATGAACACCAGGATCAGGACCGGCACGACCGTCCAGATCACCTCGACCAGGGTGTTGTGGCTCCACTTGGCGGGAACCGGGTTGGACTTCTTGTTGTAGCGGACGACGATCCACACGATCAGGCCCAGCACCAGCAGGCAGATGAAGGTGATGATCGGCATCAGGATGGCGTCATGGAAGAAATGCGCCTCGACCTTCAACGGCGAGGCAGCCGGCTGCAAGCCGATGGCGCCGTCGGTCGGCTGACCCATCAGTTCGTCCTTCGGGCTGCACCCGGCGGCGAAAAGAGCCAGGGCCAGCGCGGCAAGGCCGCCGCCGATCAGACCCCGGGCCCGCGTGCCCATCCCCATGCGAGACATCCTCATAAACCGTTCTGCCGCAAGCGCTTGCGAGTGAATCGCAAGCAGACGCCGGGGCGACGGCCCGCAGCGTTTCCTGGGCGCGTCCTTATCGCCCTCCCCCGCGCTTGCCAAGCGATTGGACGCCGCACCCGCCCTCCGCCGCCGGATTAAATCGCTGTCATGTTTAGCCAGCTACCTTGCGCTGCAAGATACCTTGCGATACCTCTCGACCATCAAGGGAGACGCCGAGGTGCCTGAAACCATTGAAATCCAGCTGAAGAAGGGGGTGCTCACGCTGTGTGTGCTGGCCCTTCTCAACCGCCGCGACAGCTACGCCTACGAGATCGCCTCGACCCTGTCGGATGCGATCGACATGGGCGAGGGCACCATCTACCCGCTGATGCGGCGGATGCAGTCCGACGGCCAGGTCGAGACCTATCTGGTCGAATCGGCCAGCGGCCCGTCGCGCAAATACTACCGGCTGACCGACGCGGGCCGCCGCGCCCTGGAGACCCAGACCGCCGAATGGCGCGCCTTCGTCACCGCCGTCGAGAACGTCATGAACGCCGACGCCGATCCGGTCGAACCGTCCGCCGTCGCCGAAACCGCTGAAAGGGGAGCTGAACAATGACCCGCGCCGAATTCATGGGCCGATTGAGACGAGGTCTCGTCGGCCTGCCGACCGCGACCGCGGCCGAGATCGCTTC
>JAAXIW010000167.1:1896-11063 GCA_012270135.1 Brevundimonas sp.
TGCATATCGATGACGGCGCCGCAGCCGTGCGCACCGAGGCGGTAGTCGCCTCCGCGCTCGGCGATCCCGACCGCCTCGCCCGCGAGCTGCGCGCCGAGGCCGGCGCCCGCCGCTGGGACCAGGAGAAGAACCCGTCCGCGGCCGCCGGCGCCGTGTTCGCGGTGCTGGGGCTGGGCGCGATCGACATCCTGATCCTGCTGCCCATCCTGATGACCGTGGTCAGCGTGCTGTTCGGCTTCTTCATGGCCGCCATCGGCCTGTTCATCGGCGGCGGGGCGGTCATGGTCGCAGGCCCCATCGTGGGCTTCCCCGGCGGCGTGCTCGCGGCGGTGCTCGCCGGCGTGGGCATGATGGCCGGCGCCGCCGCCATCGGCGCCCTGACCGCCATCGCCACCATCCTGCTGGTCAACGCGACCGTCTGGTTCGCCCGCCTTCACTACCGGCTGCTCAAGCCGGCCCTCGACAACCAGCCCCCGGCCTGAGGAGAGACCCGCATGATCCGCACCCTTCTGATCATCACCGGCGCCAGCCTGGTGCTGTGCCTCGCCGCCCTCGCCGGAGCCGCCGCCATCGGCGGCCAAGAAATGGCCCGGCACGGCTGGAGCTGGACCATCCGCGACGACCACGAAACCGTCCGCTTCCAGCGCGCCGACAGCGGCCCCTCCGTCACCCGCAACCTCGCCTGGGACGGCAGCGACCGCCTCGACATCGAGGTCGCCGCCAACGTCACCTACGTTCAGGGCGACGCCGCCACGGTCGAGATCACCGGCCCCCGCAACCAGGTCGAGGGCCTGCGCCTCCGCGGCGGCCGCCTGACCTTCAACGATGACGACCACACCAATGTGGTCATGTTCGGCTGGCGCCACCAGGACCGGCTCCGGATCATCGTCACCGCGCCCTCCGTGCGGACCTTCAACCTGTCCAGCTCGGGCGACCTGAGCATCCGGGACTACGACCAGCCCAATCTGATGCTGCGCATCACCGGCTCGGGCGACGTCGACGCCGCCGGCCGAACGGAAACCGTTGAAGTGGATATTCACGGCTCCGGAGAAGCCGATCTCTCGGCCCTGGAAACGCGCGACGCCGACGTCGAGATCTCCGGGTCAGGAGAGGCGGCGATCGGGCCGACCGGCGCCGCCCGGATCACCATCTCCGGCTCCGGCGACGTCGACCTGACCCGGCGGCCGGCCAGCGTGATCCAGAACGTGTCCGGTTCAGGCGACGTGCGGCAGAACTAGCGTCGGCCGCCGCCTCATGGAGGGGCCGGGCGAAATCCCGGCTCCTCATCCGGCCTCCCTGATTACTGCGCCGGCGTCGTCCGGGCCTCCGAGGTCTGGCCATCCGGCGTGAGGGTTCCCTCCTGCGGCTGGCTGGCTTCGGCGGCGGCGCGATTCGCCGAGGCTTCCAGCTGAGCCGTGGGGACAGCCGCTTCAGGCATTTCAGTGCTCACCTCCGCCTCGGCCACCGAGGTTTCCGCCGTCGCGGTGCGTTCGTTGTCCCCGCAGGCTGCGAGGGCCAGGGCGGCAGCCACGCCGAATGTCGTCAACACAATCGATTTCATGATCGGTCTCCTGGCCGACGGCGAAACGGAACATCCGCCTACGCGAACCGCCGGCGCGTCTGACCCAACCTTCGCGCCTGGCCATGGTTCCGCCACATTCCGGGGGCGAAGACCGGCGCGCGGGCGGTGACTTCGCCCGCCGCACCTCCTATTTCAGCGGGATGACCCTGCCCGTTCAACCGCCCGCCATCCTCGAATCCGCCGACACGACCCCGGACGAGGCGCTTTCCATTCTGCAGGACGCCCTGGCGGGGGCCGACGACGGCGAACTGTTCCTCGAACGCTCGGAACTGGAATCGCTGGTCTTCGACGATGGCCGGCTGAAGTCCGCGGCCTATGACGCGACCGAAGGCTTCGGCCTCCGGGTCGTGGCGGGCGAGACGGCCGGCTACGCCCACGCCAATGAGATCAGCGGTTCCGCCCTGCGCCGCGCCGCGGACAGCGCCGCCCTCGCCAAGGCCGGCCATGCGGGCGTGACCGCCGAAGCGCCCCGCGCCACCAACCAGAAGCTCTACGACGCCGTCGACCCGCTGGCCTCGCCCGCCTTTTCGGACAAGATCGCCCTGCTGGCCGAGATCGACGCCTGGGCCCGGGCCCGGGATCCGCGCGTGGTGCAGGTTTCGGCCAGCCTGGTCGGCGAGCGGCGCAACATCGAGATCCTGCGCGGCGACGGCCGCCGGGTCTCGGACCTGCGCCCGCTGGTGCGGATGAACGTCTCGATCACCGTCGAGAAGGACGGCCGCCGGGAAAGCGCCTCCTCCGGCGCCGGCGGCCGCGCCGGATTTGAGAGCTGGATCGCGCCGGACCGCTGGCAGGGACAGGTGGACGAGGCGCTGCGGCAGGCGCTGGTCAATCTGGAGGCCGTCGACTGCCCGGCCGGGGAGATGGACGTGGTGCTCGGCGCCGGCTGGCCCGGCGTGCTTCTGCACGAGGCCATCGGCCACGGCTTCGAGGGCGACTTCCACCGCAAGGGGTCGTCGGTCTTTTCCGGCAAGATGGGGCAGCGTGTGGCCGCGCCGGGCGTGACCGTCGGCGACGACGGCTCCATCGCCGGGCGCCGGGGTTCGCTCAGCATCGACGACGAAGGCACGCCGACCTCGCGCACCGTGCTGATCGAGGACGGCATCATGGTCGGGCTGATGCACGACCGGCTGTCGGCGCGTCAGCTAGGCGCCCGCGCCACCGGAAACGGCCGGCGCCAGTCCTTCGCCCACATGCCGATGCCGCGCATGACCAACACCTTCATGGAAGGCGGCGCAGCGAACCAGGCCGACATGATCGCCTCGACGAAGCGCGGCCTCTATGCGGCCAATTTCGGCGGCGGCCAGGTCGACATCACCAACGGGAAGTTCGTCTTCCAGTGCACCGAGGCCTACCTGATCGAGGACGGCCGGATCACCGCCCCGGTGCGCGGCGCCACCCTGATCGGCGACGGCGCCACGGCGCTGACGAAGATCGAGATGGTCGGCGACGACTTCGCCTTCGATCCCGGCGTCGGAGTCTGCGGCAAGGCCGGTCAGGGTGTCCCCGTCGTCATCGGTCAGCCCAGCCTCAAGATCGGCGGGCTGACCGTCGGCGGCACGGCGGTCTAGCCCTCCCGACCTATTTCCATTCCGGCCCCACGACCTCGAAGCCCCGCGCTTCCAGGCCATCCAGCACGCCGCCCTCCTCGGCCAGCAGACGGATCGGCGCCACGCCCATGGTGACGCCGGGCGAGATCAGCGCCGTCTCGATGGCCGCCGCCCACTGCTGGTGAAGCTGGGGCGCGATCTCGGGATCGCCCCACGGCCAGCACTGATTGAGGGCGCGATCGATCGGCGAGGCCACGACGTCGGGAACGCGCCGGGCGCGCCAGTCCTGGGCCCGTTCGCGGGCGGCGTCGGGGCCCAGCTCCGCCGCGGCGCTGGCGGCCTCGACACAGGGCACATGGGCGGACTGCGGCGCCTCGATCAGGCTGTTCACCAGTTCGTCGCCGCGGACCGTGCCGACGGGGCGGGTGTCGATACGGGCCCGACGCGCGGCCCGGCGGATCACGTCCATGGCGTCGTCTCCGCCACGTCGACCGGTGTAGCCGGCCTTGTCCTGCATCAGGTCGAAGCCGAGAATCAGCAGGCTCCTGGTTCGCCAATCCTGATTGCGTTCCCCGGCCATCAAGGCTTCAAGCCGCGCCTGCCATTCCGGCGTCAGATAAT
This sequence comes from Brevundimonas sp., assembly GCA_012270135.1. Classification (GTDB taxonomy): domain Bacteria; phylum Pseudomonadota; class Alphaproteobacteria; order Caulobacterales; family Caulobacteraceae; genus Brevundimonas. The sequence goes on from JAAXIW010000167.1 coordinate 5,650, forward strand.
CCGCGCTGGTCTGTCCCCGCGGCATGCGGGCGATGGTGCGGATGCGCCAGATCACGCGCAGCACATCGGTGAAGGAGGCGCGACCTTCCTGCGGCGTCAGGATCAGTTGCGAGCGGGCGGCGGCGGCTTCCAGATCGTCCGGTCGCCATTGCAGGTCCCGCGGGATGCCGGTGATGGCGCCCACGAGGATCAGGGTGCTGTCGCCCCGGGTCACTGTCCACATCGGCGCGCCCGACCGCCGAGCCAGCACGACAACGTCCTCGACGGTGGCGGCTTGCTCCTGCGGCGTCTGGGCGGCCGCCGCCTGTGGCGCGCTCGCCAGCAGGACAAGCGAGAAAAGTATAGCGAACAATGATCTCACGATTACCTGCCGTTTCTAGTATTGAGTATTCGGTACAAGCCTTGTTCAGAACACGAGCATGACAGCCTTGTAATGCTGTCCGCTTTTTAATCCACCTTGCCGTCTTGTAACTGGAGATGGCCGCGTCAGGACGCCACACCTTCGTCACACGACAAGGGGAATCCTGCAATGACGAAGACCATCCTTCTGGCCACGACCGCCGTCCTGCTGACCGGGGGCGCGGCGGCGGCCCAGACCGCATCGGACGGTCCCGAACGGCAGGTCGCCCAGGCGCCGGTCCCGGTGAACGGCCAGGATGTCCAGACCGACGCGGTCCAGCAGGGCGTTCTGGTCTTCACCCCCGACTTCTTCGCCGACCAGCGCCCCAACACCGCACTCGACATGGTGTCCCGGGTTCCGGGCTTCTCGATCAACGACGGCTCGGGCAGCCGCGGCTTCGAGGGCGCGGTCGGCAACATCCTGATCAACAACGCCCGTCCTGCCTCCAAGAACGACACCGGCTCCAGCGTCCTGTCGCGCACCCTCGCCAGCCAGGTCGAACGCATCGAGCTGATCCGCGGCGGCGCGCCCGGCATCGACATGCAGGGCTATTCGGTGGTCGTGAACGTGATCCTGAAGACGGAGAACACCCGGCAGTCGATCCTTACGACCAGCGCCTTCCTGTTCGACGGCGGGCGGGATTCGTTCAATGGCTCGTATCAGTTCACGGCTCGCGAGGGCGAACGCACCTGGGGGGTCACCCTCAGCGACGGCGTCGCGATCAGCGACGCCAACGGCGTCGGCGAGGTGGTCCGCACCGACGCCAATGGAAACGTCATCCGCCGCGAGGATTACTTCAACGATTCCTGGGGCGGCGGGCAGTCCGTGCGCGGAAATTTCGCCACCCCGCTGTTCGGCGGAAAGATCGATCTGACCGCCCGCTACGGCGTCAACGACTTCCACAACGTCCATCTCCAGACCGCTGCCGATGTCCGCCGCGAGAGCCTGTTCGACAACGACGGCGACGGCGGCGAGTTCGGGGCCGTCTACACCCGCCCGCTGAGCGACCGGCTGAAGATGGAGACGCGACTGATCCACCAGTGGAACAGCTTCGAATCCGTCTCGACCTCGCGCAGCCGCCTCGGCGGGGTCGACAGTCCGGAGCAGCAATTCGCGGGCGCGGGCGACTCGTCCGAATCGATCCTGCGCGGCCTGGTGCGCTTCGAGCGCTCGTCCGCCCTGACCTTCGAGACCGGGGCCGAAGTGGCCTACAACATGCTGGAGGTCGATCAGGCCTACTCGGTCGGCGGCGTCGACGTGCCGCTGCCGTCCGACTCGGTGAAGGTCGAGGAAACGCGGGGCGAGGCCTTCGGCAAGGCGACCTGGCGGATCCGGCCCGAACTGACGCTCGAGGGCGGCCTGCGGCTGGAGAGTTCGACGATCAGCCAGTCGGGCGACGCCGAACTGGAGAAGAGCTTCTTCTTCGCCAAGCCGCGCTTCCTCGCCACCTGGACGCCGATGGCCAACAACCAGGTGCGGGTCCGTTTCGAACGCGAGGTCGGCCAGCTCGACTTCGGGGACTTCGCGGCCTCGGCCGAGCTTCAGGACGGCAATGTGTTCGGCGGCAACGTCGACCTGGAGCCGGAGGAGCGCTGGATCAGCGAACTGATCTACGAACGGCGATTCTGGGGCGACGGCATCGTCAGCGTCGGCCTGCGCCACGACGAGATCGCCAACGCCCTCGACGTCATTCCGCTCGACATGGGGCTTTCGGCCAGAGGCAACATCGGCGACGGCACGCTGGACCAGCTGGCCCTGACCATCGCCATTCCGACCGACAAGCTGGGCGTCGCCGGCGGCATGTTCCGCTTCCGCAACACCTGGAACCACACGGAGGTCACCGATCCGACCACCGGGGAGATCCGGCCAATCTCCAACATCCGCGCCAGCCAGGCGGTGATCTCCTGGGAGCAGGACATCACCAGCTGGAAGCTGCAGTACGGCGCCGCCTTCATCCCGTTGCTGGGCCAGAAGAGCTTCGACCCGGACCAGACGTCCGGCTGGCGCGGCCACGACTATTTCGAGGCCTGGGCCGAGTACAAGCCGACCGACACCCTGTCGATCCGGGCCCAGGTCAACATCTGGAACGACTTCAACGTCGAGCGCACGGTCTACGCCAACCGGACGCCAGCCCGCCCGATCGCCTATGTCGAGAACCGCTACATCGACCCGAGGACCTTCTTCCAGGTCCGGGTGCGGAAGACGTTCTAGGTCCGCCTGCGCAAGACCTTCCCCAGAGGCAGCCCCCCGCAGGCTGGATGGCCCCGCCGGCGAGAGCCGGCGGGGTTCTTCTATTCCGCGCGGTGGACGACGACGCCGTCGACCACCGTCAGCACCGCCCGGCCCTTCGGGATATCGGCCTCGGGCGCGGTCATCAGGTCGACCGAGAAGGCGGTGAAGTCGGCCCGCTTGCCGACCTCGATGGTGCCCAGCTCGTCCTCGCGGAAGCTGGCGTACGCCGGCCAGAGGGTGAACATCTTCAGGGCCGTCTGGCGGTCCACCGCCTCCTGCGGCCGCCAGTCGGGGCCCTGGAAGCCCTGCAGGTCGCGGCGGGCGACAGCGGCGTAGAACTCGATCAGCGGCGCCCCCCGCTCGACCGGGGCGTCAGAGCCGCCGATCACGACGCCGCCGAGGTCGGCCAGGCTGTGCCAGGCGTAGGCGCCGTCCAGCCGGTCATCGCCCAGGCGGGCCGGGGCGAAATGCAGGTCGCCGATGGCGTGGCTGGGCTGCATCGAAGCGATGATCGGCAGGTCGACGAACCAGTGATAATCCGCGGGCCGCAGGATCTGGGCGTGCTCGATCCGCCAGCGCACGTCGGCGCCGTTGGGCCGCTCCGAAGGGGCCACGCCGGCGAGGGCCTGCTGGTACCACTCGGCCACCGAGGCGTTGCCGCGATCGCCGATGGCGTGGGTGGCGACCTGGATGCCGCCCTTCAGCGCCGCCTGGTAGAGAGGCACGATCTCCTGTTCGGTGATCTGCATCAGGCCGGTCGTGTCGGGCCGGTCGGCATAGGGTTCGAACAGGGCGGCGCCGCGCGAGCCGAGGGCGCCATCGGCGTAGTATTTGATCGCCCGGGTGATGATCCGGCCGTCGGCGACGCTGCGCGGACCGCCGGCGATCAGTTCGGCCGCGCCGTCGGGGGTGATGCTGTTGTAGACCCGGATCGGCGCCTCGCCGGCCTCGGCCATGGCCTCCATCATCGGCACGTCGCGCCACGGGGCGCTCATGAAATGCAGGCCGGTCCAGCCATACTCCGCCTCGACCCGGAAGCCGGCGCGGTAGGCCTCGCGCAGGGCTTCGGGATCGGCCTGGGGCATCAAGCCGCCGACCAGCTGTTCGGCCGCGTCTACGAGCATGCCGGTCGGGTGGCCATTCCCGTCCTTGAGAATTTCGCCGCCCGGGGGTGCGGCGGTGTCGGCGGTGATGCCGGCGGCGGCGAGGGCCGGGCTGGAAGCCACCATGGCATGGCCGTCGGCGCGGCCGAGCAGGACCACGCGGCCGGGGGCGGCGGCGTCCAGATCCTGCCGGGTCAGGAAGCGGCCTTCCGGCCAATGCGTCTCGATCCAGCCGCGACCGACAATCGGACCCTCGGGGTGATCTTCGGCCCACGCCGTCAGCCGGGCCATGGCCTCGGCGACCGAGGCCGAACCCTCGAGGTTCAGCGTCAGCTCGCGCCAGCCGATGCCGTCGAGGTGGGCGTGACCGTCCGTAAAGCCGGGGAACAGGGCCGCGCCCTTCAGGTCGACGACCTCGAGACCATCGGCTGAGGGAGCGCCGGCGGCGCCTCCAACATAGACGATGCGCCCGTCGCGGACCTGCACCACCTCGGCGGTCGGCGCGGTATCGGCCCCGGTGTAGATCGGCCCCCCGCGGATCAGCAGGTCCTGGGCCTGGGCGGAGGCAGCCGCTCCCGAGAGCAACAGGGCGAGAAGGAGGGTGCGGCGCATTTGACGGTTCCTGAGTCTGGCGGATAGCGGACTCGCCTTATCGGGGGGCCTGCGTCAAGTTTGGCGACGAAGCCGGAGACCCGTCGATGCTTGCCGCCCTGTTCCTTCTCGCCGCCACAAACCCCACGCTTGAGCAGGCGCAGACCTGCCGCGCGCACCTGGAGCTGTTCATCGCGGAGTCGGCGCGCGAGTCCGGACGCGTGCCCGGACCGAGCTGGTTCGTTCGCGACTGGTGGATCGACCGGGCGATCGACGCGGGCTCTCCGGAGGACGATGACGACATCATCGCCGGTCTGATGGACGAGCTAAGGTCGCTTGAGACGACCGATCCCGACCGGTTCGAGGCGGGCCGTTCCGAATGCGTCGACACCGCCCTGGCGGCAGGCGCCGTACCCGGTATGGAGCCGGAATGAAGCTGTTCACCATCGGCTATGAGGGCGAGCCGCAGGCGGCGGTGATCGACCGGCTGAGGGTGGCGGGCGTGCAGGTGCTGGCCGACGTCCGGGCCGTTGCGGCGTCGCGGCGGGCGGGATTCTCGAAGACGGTGCTGGGCTCCAGCCTGGCCGAGGCCGGGATCGAATATGTCCATCTGCGCGACCTCGGCACGCCCAAGGCCGGGCGGGACGCGGCGCGCAAGGGACGGATCGGCGAGATGCGCGAAATCTTCGCCGAACACATGCAGGAGCCGCCGTCGCAGCTGGCCTTCGAGCGGCTGCGCGAGATCGCGAAGGATCGCCCGACCGCCCTGCTCTGCTTCGAGGACGACCACGCCGGCTGCCACCGCTCGGCGCTGGCCGCGCGGCTGCCGGCGGAGGCCGGGGTCGCGGTGGTGAACCTCTAGGCCGCCGCCTTCTTGCCTTCGAAGTTTCCGTAGAAGGTCTCGCCTTTCGCGGCCATGTCGCGCAGCAGCTGCGGGGGCGAGAAGCGGTCGCCGTATTTGGCGGCGTAGGCGTCGGCCTGTTCGACGAAGACCTTAAGCCCGGTCTGGTCGATCATCGTGATCGGGCCGCCCGTCCAGGGCGCGAAGCCCCAGGCCAGGATGGCGCCGACATCGGCCTCGCGCGGGT
>JAAXIW010000311.1:0-1801 GCA_012270135.1 Brevundimonas sp.
CCAGCTGCTGGTCACCGAAGGCTTTGCCACGGTCGAGGATCTGGCCTTTGTCGAGACCTATGAGATCTCTGACATCGAGGGCTTTGACGAGGACACCGCCGAGGAACTGCAGGCCCGCGCCCGCGACTTCCTCGACAAGCAGGCGGCCATTCTCGACGCCCGGCGCAAGGAACTGGGCGTCGAAGACGGGGTGCTCGAGGTTCCGGGCGTCAGCCTGCAGATCGCCGTCGCGCTCGGCGAGGGCGGCGTGAAGACCGTCGAGGATCTGGCCGATCTCGCGACCGACGAAATCCGCGGCGGTTACGAGGTCAAGGATGGCGAGCGGGTCAAGGTCCCGGGCGTGCTGGAAAGCTTCAACCTTGCGCAGGAAGAGGCCGAGATGCTGATCCTGCAGGCCCGCGTGGCCGCCGGCTGGATCGACGCCTCTGAACTGCCGCAGCCCGAGCCTGAGCCGGAGTACGACGACGAGAGCGAATACGACGCCGACGCCGTCTTCGCGGCCCAGGAAGAGGGCGGCGAAGAGGCGGCGCCGGAAGGCGACGAAGACGAGGTCCTCGCCGAGGACTCCGAACAGCCCGAAAACGCGTGATGGGAGACCGGGCCGTCCATGAGTCTGCGCGAAGCGACGATCGATAGGGAACGCCGGGACCTGGTGACGCACCAGGTCATGGATGAATCTCGACTGATCCGCTTCGTCGCCGCTCCGGACGGCACGGTCGCTCCCGATCTGGCGCGCAAGCTGCCAGGCCGTGGTCTGTGGGTCGCGGCCGACCGCGCCTCGGTCGAGGCGGCGGTGAAGAAAAACCTGTTCTCGCGCGCGGCCAGGGCCCAGCTGAAGCCCGCCGCCGACCTGCCCGATCTGGTCGAATCCCTGCTGTTCCGGCGCTGTCTGGACCAGCTGGGGCTTGCCCGGCGTGAAGGCGTGCTTATCTCGGGTTTCGAGAAGGCCGCCGCCGCGATACGGGGGGGTAGGGCGGCCTGGGTCGTGGAGGCCGCGGACGGTTCCGCCGACGGCCGGGGCAAGCTGCTTTCCCTCGCGAGACACCAGACGCCGCCCCCGAAAGTCTGCGGCGCCTTCACGGCGGACGATTTGAGTTTGGCCCTCGGGCTGGAAAATGCGATACACGCCGTCCTGCTTGAGGGCGGGCGGGCCGATCGCTGGACCTTCGAGGTCGAACGATTGGCGGGATTTCGACCGCTTCTGCCCCCGGAGTGGGGCGCGAAGCCGGCTGAGGACCCGGACAAGGATTTGAACGGGCGGGGTTCTGCTCCCTGAGCGGGGGCGGAGCGCCGCACGGCTATTTGTGTTTGAACGAGACGATGGCGGATATCCCGCCGTCCCGAGTAAAGCGACCGGATGACTGACGAGAACGACAAGACCAAAGACGGCGCACCGCAGGCTTCGACCGGGACTCCGTCCCAGACGGGACCGCGCGCGCCGCTGAGCCTGAAGCCCCGGCAGGCGGGATCGGTTTCGACCGGCACCGTGCGCCAGAGCTTCAGCCACGGCCGCACCAAGACCGTGGTGGTCGAGACCAAGCGCCGGGTCGGCGCGACGCCCGGGCATCAGCGCCCGCAGGGCTTCGACGTCGCGCGTCCGAAGACGGAGGCCCCGGCGGCGCCGCGCCAGGCCGCGCCGTCCCGCGAGGCCGGGGGCCTGTCCGCCTCCGAGCAGGAGGCGCGTCGCCGCGCCATCGAACTGGCCACCCGCCAGCAGGCCGAGCGTGAACGCGCTGCCGACGCCGAACGGGCCCGCAAGGACGCCGCCGCGCGCGAGCAGGCCGCCGCCGCCGACCAGGCC
>JAAXIW010000311.1:1811-2189 GCA_012270135.1 Brevundimonas sp.
CTGCCCTCCGTACGAATATATAATAACTGGAATTACTTTTTGGCCAGTGTTGTGTGCTTGTGCGACCGAATCATTGAAGCCTCCACGATTATGAAAACTCGCTGGCCCGAACATGCGCAGAACGCGAGCCCCGGAGCGCCGCCGCGCGGCCCGCCTTCGGCGGCCGCTCCGCCCGGGAAGCCGCCATGGGCGGCGGCGAACGCAACTATGCGGAACGTCCGCAGGGCGCCCGCCCCGCCGAACCGGTCCGCTACTCGGCCCTGAACCCGCGTCCGGCCCCGGGCGCCGCCCGGCCGGTCGGCGCACGCTCCGGCCCCGCCGGCAGCGACGCCCCGAACGCGCCGCCAGCGACACAAGCGGTCGCCCGCACCGCCCGAG
>JAAXIW010000253.1 GCA_012270135.1 Brevundimonas sp.
GATCACGCCGGTGCCGGGCGGCGTCGGCCCGATGCCCATCGCCTGCCTGCTGGCCAACACCTATACGGCGGCCTGCCGGGCGGCGGGCGTCGAGCCCGACTCGCTCGCCGCTTGAACGGCGACGCCTAACCTCCGATAGTCGCCTCCACGGGCCTCACCCGGTCAGGAGACGACGATGCATCCCTTCAGCTCCCGGACAGCGGCCATCGCCGCCGTGGCGATCCTGGCGCCGGCGGTAGCCGGCTGCGGCATCAACGCCATCCCGACCAAGGAAGAAGCCGCGAAGGCGCGCTGGGCCGATGTGCAGTCGGCCTATCAAAGGCGCGCCGACCTCGTGCCGCAGCTGGTGGCTACGGTGCAGGGCGCGGCGATCTCCGAGCGGACCATCCTCACGGAAGTCATTCAGGCCCGGGCCCAGGCGACCGGCGTAACGGTGACGCCGGAGACGCTGAACGATCCGGGGGCCATGCAACGCTATGAAGCCGCGCAGGGCCAGCTGAGCCAGGCCCTGTCCCGGCTGATGCTGGTGGTCGAGCGCTATCCCGAGGTGAAGTCGAACCAGAATTTCCTCGTGCTGCAGACCCAGCTGGAGGGGACCGAAAACCGCATCAATGTCGCGCGGATCGACTACAACGAGGCGGTGCGGGACTATAACACCTCGCTGCGGACCTTCCCGACGGTGATCTGGGCCAACACGATCCATGGCGGGTCGGAGCCGATGCAGCCGTTCCAGGGCACGGAGGCGGCGCAGAGCGCGCCCACGGTGAATTTCGACGGACTCAATCCGGCCCGGCCCGGCGGAACGGCGGCGCCGACGACGCCAGGCGCGGCTCCGCCGGCGCAGTGAGCCCATCGCGACCTTCTTCGATCCGACGCCTGCCGGCGCTGCTGTTCGCAATGCTGGCGGTCGCGTGGGCGGCGAGCGCGCCGGCCGCCGCAGCGCAGGGTTCGGGCAGCCTGCAGTTTCCGGCCCTGTCCGGCCGGGTCGTCGATCAGGCCCGCCTGCTGACACCCGAGACCGAAGCCGAGCTGACGGCGCGGCTGGAGGCGCTGGAGCGCGACACCTCGGACCAGGTGGTGGTCGTGACCCTGGACAGCCTGCAGGGGCGGGAAATCGAGGACTACGGTTTTCGGCTCGGCCGCGCCTGGGGCATCGGTCAGGCCGGGGAGAGAAACGGCGTCCTGCTGATCGTCGCTCCCAATGAGCGCAAGGTGCGGATCGAGGTCGGCTACGGGCTGGAGCCGATTCTGACCGACGGGCTGTCGGCCCTGATCATCCAGAACGACATCCTGCCGTCGTTCCGCGAGGGCCGTTTCGAGCAAGGCATCGAACAGGGCGTGGCGGCCATCGAGGCGCAGCTGCGGCTCGATCCGGCCGAGGCTGAAGCGCGGGCGGCGGCGGCGGACAGCCCGAAGGCCGATGTGCCGGTGGGGCCGCTCATCATGATCGGCGTGATCTTCTTCCTGATCTTCGTCGGGACGATCGGGGCCGTGGCCCGGGGCGGGCGCGGCCGGGGCCGGCGCGGCTCGGGCGTCGCGCCGATCCTGATCTGGGCGGCGTCCGAGGCCCTGCGCAACAGCGGCCGCGGCGGCGGCGGATCGTCGTGGGGCGGCGGCGGCGGCGGCGGCGGCGGCGGCGGCAGTTTCGGCGGCGGAGGCGCGGCCGGAGGATGGTGAGATCTCTCACGACCGAGTCCTACGACAGGATCGCGGCGGCCATCGCGGCGGCCGAAGCCCGCACCTCCGGCGAAATCTTCTGCGTCCTGGCGCGGCGGGTGTCGTCCTACCGGGACGTCTCGCTGGGCTGGGCCGCAGCGGCGGCGCTGATCCTGCCGCTCGGCCTGATCCCGCTGGGCTTCGAGGCCGCCTGGATTCCGGGCTTCGCCGACAGCTGGGAGGCGGCCCATCTGGCGGCGCAAGAGGTCTCGACCGGGCAGGCGCTGGGCGCCTACGCCGTCATCCAGGCGGTGGTGTTCCTGACCGTCTATCTGATCACCCGCCTGCCGATGGTGACCCGCCGGGTCACGCCCCGGGCCGTCCGGCGGGCGCGGACGCGGAACGCCGCCGTCCAGCAGTTTCTGGCGCACGGGCTGCACGTCACAGAGGCGCGGACCGGGGTGCTGATCTTCGCGGCCTTCGCGGACCATCAGGTGGAGATCGTCGCCGACGAAGGCATTCACGCCAAGGTCGATCAAGGCGTCTGGGGCGACGCCGCCGAGGCGCTGGCCGGGGGACTGAAGCGAGGCGATCCGGCGGCGGGATTCGAGGCGGCGGTCGGGCTGTGCGGCGAGGAGCAGGAGGGCCATTTCTCGCCCAGTCCGTCGAACCCGAACGAGGTCGCCGACCGGCTGGGCGTGAGCTGAGGCGCGGCGGGAACGGGCCGCCGGGGGTCGCATTCCTTATGGAAATGGCCTAGCCCGACCCCCACAGAGCGCTTCGGCCTTCCCCAGGATTTCATGCCCCGCCTGCTGACCTACAATGTCCACCGCTGCGTCGGCGTCGACCGCCGGCTGGATGTCGGGCGGATCGCGGACGTCATCGCCGAGCATGAGCCGGACATTGTCTGCCTGCAGGAGCTGGATGTCGGCCGCGCCCGGACCGGCATGGTCGATCAGGCCAGCGCCATCGCCGAGCGGTTGGCCATGAGCTTCCATTTCCACGCGGCCATGACGGTCGAGACGGAAGAATACGGCGATGCGATCCTGACCCTTCGGCCGGAGCGGCTGGTCAAGTCGGGGCCGCTGCCGACCATCCGCGGCATACCGGGGCTGGAGCCGCGCGGCGCATTGTGGGCCGCGATCGACTTCGACGGCGTCACCCTGAACGTCATCAACACCCATCTGGGCCTGGTGCCGCGCGAGCAGAGGCTGCAGGCGGCGGCCCTGCTCGGCGAGGGCTGGCTGGGGCATCCGTCGTGCGTGGGCCCTACGCTGCTGACCGGCGACTTCAACGCCACCTCGATCACCCGGCCCTATCAGGCCCTGACCCGCAGGCTGTCGGACTGCCAGCGGGAACTCGGCCTGAAGCCGTCGGTGAAGACCTTTCCGTCCAGCTTCCCGGCCATCCGCATCGACCACTGCTTCACCAGCCCGGAGCTGGTCGTGAGCGGGGTGACGGCGCCCTTCTCTCCCCTCGCCCGCATGGCGTCGGATCACCTGCCCCTGGTGGTCGACTTCGAGTTCAGGGCCTGATCAGCGGCTGGCGCTCCCGGTGCGAGGGACTGCGGCGCTTCCAGGGGCGGAAGGCGTCAGAGGGCGACCTCGGATCGCCCAGCTGAAACTCCGCAATGAATTGTTCGATGCGCGAGGGCGGGTCCGCCCCCAATGTCTGCATCCGGCCGGTGTCGAAACGCTGGATGGCCTCGCCGACGGATCCCATCAGGGCCTCGGCCGCCGCGAATTCCTCGGCGCTCTCGCCGATCCAGTGTCCGATGGTGCGGTGGCGGAACTGGCGAATGGCCGCCCTGCCCGCCTCCGTCCCAGGCGCCGCCGCCACGTCGCATTCCGTATCGAAGCCGAAGGACCGGTTGTTCAGGTTGGTCGAGCCGATGCGCAGAATCTCGTCGTCGTAGATCGAGACCTTGGCGTGGACGATGATGCGCTCGCCGCCCCGGGTGTACGGCGCAAAGGCGAAGAAGCGGTTGTTGCTGTCCGCCTGCTCGAGCCGAAACAGGACCTCGGAACGGGCCGTGTCCATAGTGATCTGGTCGAACCAGCTGGGGCTGGCGCCGGTGGAGACCAGCACGACCTCAGGGCTGTCCGGCTCGGCCAGCCGCTCGGCCAGGGCGGCGGCGATCCTGGGCGAGGTGAAATACTGGTTCTCCATGTAGATCAGCCGCTTCGCCCGACGGATCGCCTCCAGATGAAGGGTTTCGTTCTCGCGCACCTCGGAGCGCCCCCCGCCGCCCGGCTCGGTCCGGGCGATTCCGACCGGCGTGTCGAGCAGGTCCGGCACGACGCCATCGGGCCAGGGATCGCTGACGACGTCCTCGGCCACGGTCCGTTCCGAGGTCGCCCGGTACCAGCGCTCGCGCGCCAGGTCGCCGAGGGCGCGCGCGGCCGGTCCGTCCATCACGGACATGACCTCGTGCCGCGGCGACGGGATCAGGCCCGAGGGCAGGCAGCGGCGCGGATCGCCGTCCAGATGCTCGCTCGAGTCCCAGCGGTCCGTGGAGATGTCGCCGCCCCCGCAGAAGGCCACGGCGTCGTCGATGACGACCACCTTTTGATGGTGGCAGGCGCCGAATGGACCGGGGCGGTCGAGACGAAGTTCGACCATCCGCTTGCGGAACCAGCGCTGGGCGCGGTGCGGGAAAAAGCCCTGGGAGGCGGCGATGACCAGCGGAGACTTCCAGATCAGCAGCCGGACGTCGAGGTCGGGCCGCGCCTTGACCAGCATGCGCAGCTGGTGGCCGATCTGGGCCTGATGATCGTCGGGCCAGGTTTCCGGGTCCAGACGGGTGCGCGGATCGAACTGCCAGCCGAGGACCACAATCGACCGCTGCGCCTTGGCGAGGGCGGATCGCAGCGCTTCGAAATAGGCGGCGTTCTCCATCAGCACGGCGAAGCGGCCGGCGGTTTCGACCCGCCAGCAGTTTCGACCGGGCGTCAGCCAGGCATCGTCCGTTTCGTTCGCCGAAGGGCTCATGTACGCAGCCTGACCGATTCGCATGACGGCGGCATGCGCCCAAGCTTTACAGGACGTTTGGCCGGCGGTTCCGTTCCACGCGCGGCCCGCTTTGATCGCGGCGCCCGCCGCTGGATTGCCCGAACGCGGTTTTCAGGGCATATAACGGCCTTCATCTGGACGGGGGAGGTCGGCGATGCAGGCGCTGATCGAAATGATCATCGGCTTCTTCGCCCTGCTGGCCGCAGCGGCCCTGTCGCAGTTCGGCCTCCAGGTGGACGCCCCCAAGAAGTCGGAACGCGAAATTCACCGGGTCCAGGACTGTGGCGACGCGCCCGCCCACAGCGTCATCGTCGCGTCCGGCCGCAGCCGCGACTGCTGAGCCCCGCCGCCGGATTCGTCCGTGCTCGCCTTTGCGCGCCGCGAATGAGCGGCTAGGGTTCCGACGGGTCGCGCGCCCCGGCTGCGCGACGTCGCATCCTGACGAGATCCCCGCCTTATGAAGTCGCCCCGCCAACGGCCGCCGCTGAACCTGACCGACCCCGATCCGGAGGTCGCCGCCATGGCCGAACCCGAGGCCGGCGGCGAGCCGGAAGCCGAAGCCCGGCCGGAGACCGAACGGCCGATGTCGGAGCGCCGCCGCCGCCGTCTCGCGGAAGAGCGCCGTCAGGCCGAGGAGAAGGCCGCGGAGGCGGCCCGGCTGGAGGAGGCGGCGCAGGCCCCGGCCGCCGCCCCGGAACTGAGCGAATCCGCCGACGCCCCGCCGGTGGCCTGGGAGCCGCCGCCGCCGCCCGCCATGGCGCGGCGGCAGGCCGAGTCCGCTCCATCAGGACGTCACGCCTATCTGATCGCCGGGATCGCGGCCGCCCTGTGGATCGGCGGCGTCGCGGCCTGGCTCGCCTATGAGGTCGGATCCGGCGCCGCCGAACTGGAGCCGCTGCGGATCGCCGTCTACGCCCTGATCGCCCTCGCCCCCGCCGGTCTCGCCATCATGATGGCCCACGCCGTGCGACAGGGCGCCGGCCTCGCCGCCGAGACCCGGCGGGCCCGCGGCCTGTCCGAAGCGCTGATCGCGCCGACCGCCCTGGCCGCCCAGCAGACCGGCGAGGTGCTGCAGACGTTGCGCAACGACATCGATCAGGCCTCGCTGGCCGCGGAACGCGCGCGCCACGACATGACCCTGCTGCGCGAGGCCCTGGCGCAGGAGACGGTCCGGCTCAACGAGGCCGCCGAGACGGCGGGCCGGACGGCGCGCCGGCTGGCCGAGCAGCTGGGGCAGGAACGCGACCAGATGCAGACGCTCGGCGTCCAGCTGGACAGCCAGGCGGCCGGCGTAATCGACGCGGTCGAGCGCCAGTCGCGCATGGTGGTGGACGCCTCCGACCTGGCCCAGACCCAGCTGCGCGAGGCCGAAGCGGCCCTGGCCGCCCGCGCCGCCGATCTGGCCGCCGCCGCCGGCGAGGCGCAGGACGCCGCCCGCGTGGCCGCCGACGATCTGGCCCGTCAGACGCTGCGGCTGGAGAACGCCGGCTCGGGCGTCGCCGAGCAGATCCAGTCGGTCGAGGAAGGGCTGGGCCAGCAGCGGGCCGCCCTGGTCACGGCCGCCTACGCCCTGCGCACCGATCAGGAGGACTTTTCCGCCCAGGTGGAGAGCCAGCGGGCCCAGCTGACCGAACAGCTGTCCGCCACCCGCGCCGTCACCGACGAATTGGGCCAGACCTCGGTTCGCACCACCGAGAGCATCAAGGATCTGGTGGAAGCCGCCACCGACCAGTTTCGGGCCCTGGTCGAGATGTCCCAGCGCGAGGCCGACGGTTTCGACGGCGCGACCAAGCTGGCGCTCGACAAGTTCGAGGCGCTGGCCGCCGAGGCGCGCGACGCCCTGGGCGAGGAGACCCGACGGGCGCTGGCGGCCCTGCAGGCCACCGCCGAGGACTCGCGACTGGCCGCCCAGGACGCCGCCGAACAGGCGCAGATCCGGGCCGACCGGCTCGGCGAGGCCCTGTTCGAGGCGGCGCAGAAGGCGGATCAGGCCGCCGACGCCCGCGTCGACAGCGCCCGCCGCATCGTGACGGAGACCAGCGATCTGGTCGACGAGGCCGGTCAGCGCGCCATCGACCAGCTCGAGGCCACCGTCGAACGCATGAACACGGCCCTCGCACGGGTCGAAGAGGCGATGGGAGAGCTGGACGAGCGCGCCGCGCGCCTGCCCGAGGAGGCCCAGAAGCGGGTCGACGCCGTGCGGGCGACGGTCGAGGAGGGCCTCGCCGCCCTGTCCGCCGCCTCGCAGAAGGCCGCCGCCGACACCGAGGCGCTGGACGCCGGCTTCCAGGAGCGGGTGCGGCGCAACTACGACATGCTGACCGAGGCGGTGCGGCTGATGGGGGTGGTGTCCGGCGACAGCCAGACCACACGCCGCCGCGAGTCCGCCGCGCCCGCGCCGGTCGCTGAGGCGGAGGCGCCGGCGCGGACCCGGCCGGAACGGGCGGAAGAGCCTCGCGGCTTCGGCCTGCGCGGCCGGCTCAAGCTTGAACCGATGCCGGGCGCCGCTGTCCAGAACCAGCCCGAGAAGGACCGGCTCGGCTGGAGCGATCTGGTCGACGAGGGCCCCGGCGAGGCGCCGCTGGACCTCGACACCCCGATCATGCCCGCCGCCGACGGCGAGGCGCTGGGCGAGCGGATCACGGCCGCCATCCGGCGGATGGGCGTCGATCCCAACGCGCTTCTGCCCCGCTCCCGCGTCGAGGAGGCCTCGCAGGCCGTGACCGCCGGAGACCCCGACCGGGCCCGCCAGATCGTCCGGCGCGTCGCGCCCGCGGCGGTGCGCAGCGTCTCGCGACGGGTGCTGACCGACCCCGATCTGCGCGCCGACGCCGAGGCCTATGTGCGGAGCTTTTCGCAGGATCTGTCGACCCGGGCCGAGGCGGGCGACGGTCCCGGGGTGCTGGGACGACTGACGTCGGACGGCGGCCGGGCGTTCATGCTGCTCGACGCGGCCATCGGCGACCTGTCCTGAGCTCAGGCAACCAGACGGCGGCGTAGCGGAACGGCGGCGATCAGTCCGGCGGCGGCCATCGCCGCCATGGCCCAGTAGCCGCCGGCGCCGAAGCGGTCGTAGAGAGGCCCCGACACCGCCGTGGCGAGACCGATCAGCAGGCCGGCCGACAGCACCGAGCTCAGCGTCTGGGCGGCCGTATGACTGTGGGCGGGGGACAGCTGCTCGACGATCTGGAGCCCGGCGAGGAAGGTGGCGGCGAAGGTCAGGGCGTGCAGGGCCTGCAGCGGCCACAGCAACCACAGCGGCGGCGCCAGCGCCATCACGCTCCAGCGCAGAACGGCGGCGGCAGAGCCGATCATCAGCAGGCTCCACGGCCCGACGCCGACCCGGCGGCGCCACGGCTCGAAGAGCCACATCAGGGCGATCTCGACGATGACGCCGAAGGCCCAGAGCTGACCGGTCACCGCCTCGCTTATCCCCTGGGTTTTCCACAGGATGGCGGAGAAGCCGTACTGGAAGGCGTGCGCCCCCTGCACCGCGCCGATGGCGAAGATGGCGATCATGAAGACCGGGTCGGCGAGCAGCCGGCCGAGGCCGCGGAACCGCTCGAGCCCGGGCACGGCGGCGCCGTCGGCGACCGGCTCGGGCGGCAGGGCGACGGCGGCGACGGCGGCGAGGCCCAGCGAGGCGACGACGAGCCAGGCGATCACACTGTCCACAGGCCAGTGCAGCAGCAGGGCGCCCATGCCGACGTTGGCGACGACGAAGGCCGCGGAACCGCATCCGCGGGGAAGCGAGAAGCTGAAGCCGAGCCGCCCGGCCAGGCGGAGGGTCATGACATCGCTGAGCGGGACCAGCACGCCCATGGCCGTGGCCCCGACGAACCAGCCGACCGCCCGGACCGCATAGAGGTCCGACAGGCCAGCGACTCCGTAGCCGGCCGCCATGACCAGACCCATCAGGGCGATCGGGGTGCGTCGATAGCGAAAGCCGTCGGCCCAGACCGCCAGCAGGGGGCCGGTGACGATTCGGGCCAGCATCGGCGCGGCCAGCAGGGTCCCGATCTCGGCGCCGCTCAACCCCTCCGAGCGCATCCACAGACCTGCAAACGGAAGCGACACGCCGGTGGCGCCAAAGAGCAACACATATTGCAAAGCCATGCGCTGGGCGGCGGTCATGGCGGGCGCATAGCAGACGCACGGGATTCTGTCGGCTAGCGTCGCATGATGACAGTCGATCGCAGTCTGGCGGCCTTCGCCGCCCTGAATGGCGCGCTGGCCGTGGCGCTGGGCGCCTTCGCGGCCCATGGCGCGGGACCGCAGGTCAAATCCCTGTTGACGACCGGCGCCCACTATCAGCTGGCGCACGCGGTCCTGGCCCTGATCTGCGCGCTCTGGCCGGCTCGCAGCCGGCTGATCACGATCGCCGGCTGGCTTGCCGGCGCGGGCAGTCTGATCTTCGCGCTCGCCCTGTCCGCCATCGCCCTGCTGAGCCTTTCGGCCATGGGCACCGTCGCCCCGATCGGCGGCGCGCTGATGATCGCGGGTTGGCTTTTGCTGCTGTTTGCCGCATTGCGGACACAAACTCCCCACGCCTGAACAGCCACGAAGAGAGACCGAGTCCGTATGGCCTTCCCCGTGCCCGAGACGTCCCGCCGCGATTTGTTTCCCGAGATCGAGCCCTACGCCACCGGCTTCATGGCCACCGACGGGGTGCACGAAATCTACTACGAGGAGTGCGGCAACCCCCAGGGCCTGCCCGTGGTGGTGCTGCACGGCGGTCCCGGAGGGGCGGTCAATCCGGGGATGCGGCGCTACTTCGACCCGTCGAAATACCGCATCGTGCTGTTCGACCAGCGCGGCTGCGGCAAGAGCCGGCCCAACGCCTCGCTGGAGGACAACACCACCTGGGCGCTGATCGAGGACATCGAGCGGCTTCGCGAACTGCTGGGCATCGACAAATGGGTGGTGTTCGGGGGCAGTTGGGGGTCGACCCTGTCGATGGCCTACGCCATCACCCATCCCGAGCGGGCGGCGGCCCTGGTGCTGCGCGGCATCTTCCTGCTGACCCGGGGAGAACTGCGCTGGTTCTATCAGGAAGGGGCGTCGCACCTGTTCCCCGACGCCTGGGAACGGTTCATCGCCCCGATCCCCGAGAAGGAGCGCCACGACCTGATGGGCGCCTACTACAAGCGGCTGATCGGGGACGACAAGGCGGAGCGGGAACGCTGCGCCATCGCCTGGTCGAGCTGGGAGGGCGAGACGGTCAGCGTCGAGGGTCCGGAGGCCCGCCCGGACAAGTTCGCCGAGCCGGAATTCGCCGTCGCCTTCGCCCGGATCGAGAACTGGTATTTCACCAACGGCGGATTCTTCCCCGAGGAAGGCTGGCTGCTGAAGAACATCGGCCGCATCCGCCACATCCCCTGCTGGATCGCCCAGGGTCGGTTCGACGTGGTGACGCCGATGTCCGGCGCCTGGGCCCTGCACCGCGCCTGGCCCGAGGCGAAGCTGGACGTGGTCAGGGACGCCGGCCACGCCTCGACCGAGCCGGGCATCGTCGACAGCCTGATCCGGGCGACGGACTGGGCGGCGGGGCTGTAGGAGTGGCCGGAGGCCAGGGGCCAGGGGCGAGGGAAGACCGCGAGCCCCCGACCCCAATCCCTAGACCCTAGACCCTACTTCTTGTCCGTCTTCCGCACCATTTCCGACAGCTGGAAGCCGATTCGGCTGGCGGGAATCTAGGCGGGTTTAAGGCTGACTTCGAGCTGTACGTTGATGTGGGCATAGTGGTGGATCAGGCGGTCCGGGGTGACGTCGGCGTTCTTGCCCACGAACAGGATGAAGTCCGGCCCCCAGAAGCCGACATCCTCGATCGACATGGTTCCGTCGCCGGGCACGCCGACGATGCGGGCGCCGACCTCGTCGTCCTTGTCGAGGCCCTTCTCGAAATCCTCGATCAGCTTGGACAGGCGCACGAAGGCCCATTCAGCCGGATTCTCGCGCATGCGGACGCCGTCCATCATGGCGGCGGTCTGCTCCGGCGAGGCCGCCGGGAGGACGGGTTTCGGACAGGGATCGTCGCCCCAGTCGGGGACGAAGGCGGGCGGGGCGGGCTTCTTGGCTTGCTCAGGCATGATCCGACCCTAACGCCTGAAAACGCCGATCAGAACAGACCCTGCCCTTTCGGCAGTTCGGCGTAGCGGTGGACCCGGGCCAGGTGCACGAGGCCGAAGCGGAGCATCACCGTCATCATCGACGCCAGCCTCCTGGCGGGGCTTGCCCATATACGGACCAGGATTCTTAATATCCTCCTCGACTGTCTCATCCTCTGTCATCAACTCTTTAGCAATATTCTCTAGTGCTTCTATAGTAAGGT
>JAAXIW010000106.1 GCA_012270135.1 Brevundimonas sp.
CCAGGCCGCCGCCCACCTGTCCGTCATGGCGGACAACGGACGCCTGTATGTCGCGCCCCGGCCGCCGGCGATCGGGCGGCAAGCCTTCGCTGCAGCCCTGGCCGACTGGCCGACGACCTTCCGCTTCGGCCCGACCGAGGGGGGCGGCGCCTCGGACTACGGCGATCTCGTCTGGACCTACGGCCCGGCGGCGTGGACCCGCGACGGTCAGGACCGGACCGGCCACTACGTGCGCCTGTGGCAGCGGCAGGAGGCCGGCTGGAAAATCGTGCTCGCCCAGCTGATCCCTGCTCCGATCGCCGCGCCCCCTCCCGCCGGGAGCTGAACCGCCCTATCTCCTCCCCATGACCGACCTCTCTCCCCGCGAAATCGTTTCCGAACTCGATCGTTTCATCGTCGGCCAGGACGACGCCAAGCGCGCCGTGGCCGTGGCCCTGCGCAACCGCTGGCGGCGCAAGCGCGTGCCCGAGGACCTGCGGGACGAGGTGACGCCCAAGAACATCCTGATGATCGGCCCCACCGGGGTGGGCAAGACCGAGATCGCCCGGCGGCTGGCGAAGCTGGCCGGGGCGCCCTTTCTCAAGGTCGAGGCGACCAAATTCACCGAGGTCGGCTACGTCGGCCGCGACGTCGACCAGATCATGCGCGACCTCGTCGAGGCGGCCCTGATCATGGTCCGCGACAAGCGCCGCACCGGGGTCAAGGCCAGGGCCGAGGCCGCCGCCGAAGAGCGCATCCTCGACGCCCTCGTCGGTCCGGGCTCGCAGCCGGCGACGCGCGACAGCTTCCGCAAGAAGCTGCGGGCCGGCGAGCTGGACGACAAGGAGGTCGAGCTCCAGCTGGCCGACACCGCCTCCCCGATGCAGGGGATCGACCTGCCGGGCGGCGGCAACGTCGGCATGATCAATCTGTCCGAGATGCTGGGCAAGCTGGGCGGCGGACGGACGAAAACGGTCAAACTGCCGGTGCGCGACGCGGTCGGCCCCCTGGTCACCGAGGAGAGCGACAAGCTGCTGGATCAGGACAGCCTGACCCGCGAAGCCGTCCTGCTGGCCGAGAACGAGGGGATCGTCTTCCTCGACGAGATCGACAAGGTGGCGGCTCGTCAGGGCGCGTCCGGCGCCGACGTCAGCCGCGAGGGCGTGCAGCGCGACCTGCTGCCGCTGATCGAGGGCACCACGGTGTCGACGAAGTACGGCCCGGCCAAGTCGGACCATGTGCTGTTCATAGCCTCGGGCGCCTTCCATGTCGCCAAGCCGTCTGACCTGCTGCCCGAACTGCAGGGGCGGCTGCCGATCCGCGTCGAGCTGAAGGCCCTGACCCGCGACGACTTCGTGCGCATCCTGACCGAGCCCGAGGCCAATCTGATCCGCCAGAACCAGGCCCTTCTGGCCACCGAGGACGTCACCCTCACCTTCACCGACGAGGCGATCGGCGCCCTGGCCGACGCGGCGGTGGCCGCCAACTCCACGGTCGAGAACATCGGGGCGCGGCGGCTGCAGACGGTGCTCGAGCGCGTGCTCGAGGAAACCAGTTTCAAGGCCTCGGACCTCGCCGGCCAGACCGTCGCCTTCGACGGCGACCAGGTCCGGGACAAGGTCGCCGATCTGGCGCGCGACGCGGATCTCAGCCGGTTCATTCTCTAGTCCGGCGATCCGCCCGGTCTCCTCCGGCGTAGAAAAAGGGGGCCGACTGGAGGAAGCCATGATCCGGGTAATCGCCGCCGCTCTCGTTCTGTCCACCACCGCGATGAGTCCCGCCGCCGCCCAGTCCCTGAGGGTCGACATGGACCAGTTCGACGGGCGCTGGTTCGAGGTCGTCCGCAGCCCCAACGACATCCAGCGGGACTGCAGTCGCTCACGGATCGATTTCACCGCCCAGGGCAGGCCCAACCGCTACGGCGTTCTGGTGACCTGCACGCGGCGCGCCGACGGGGAGACGGAACTGCTCCGGGCCAATGCCCGCGTCACCGACCCGGGTGTGAACACCAGCCTGCGGTTCACCCTGACCGGTCTGCTCAGCTTCGGCGGTCTGGCCGGCCAGAACTACCGCATTCTCGACCGGGCGTCAGACTATTGCTGGGCCATTCTCGCCCTGCCCGCCCGTTCCGACTGGTGGATCTGGCCCCGCCGCCCGTCCCCGGCGGAGACAGTTCGCGACCAGCGT
>JAAXIW010000255.1 GCA_012270135.1 Brevundimonas sp.
CGCCGCGTGGGGCCGCGACGCCCGGCGCGGTGGCCGCGGCCCGCCGCCGGCCGGCCCAGGCGCTCGGGCCGGTGGAGGTGAAGGCCCAGCTCGAGGACCGGCGCGACCGCCTGGTCGCCGACATCGCCGGGGCGCCCGCCCGGCGGTCGCGCTGGACCGGCGATCCGGCGCCGACGACGGATGGCGCGCCGCCGGACATCGATCTTGATCCGGCCGCCCGGCCCATCCGGCTTGCGGACCTTCCGCCCTTGAGGGCGTATCGCGCCGCCGCCGGTCGCGCGGAGGCCGACATCGATCTGGCCCGCGCCGGCCGGCGGCCCGACTGGTCGTTCGAGGTCGGTTATTCACGCCGCGACCCGATGTTCGGCGATCTCGTTTCGGTCGGGGCCAGCGTTCGCCTGCCTCTGTTCCAGGCGACGCGGCAGGAGCCGCAGATCGCGGCCCGGTCGGCCGATGCGCGACGCGTGAGCGCCGAGCGGGAGGCTGTCGAGCGCGCTTGGTCGGCGGAGCTTGAAGCCGATCTGGCGCGGTATGCCTCAGCTCGAACGCGCTGGATTCGGGCTCGCGAGGTGGTTCTCCCCAACTTGCGCGAGCGCTCCGACCTCGAGACTGCCAGCTACGCCGCCGGCTCCGCTGGTCTGGCCGAGATTCTCGACGCCTTCACCGCCCTGGCCAACGCGCGACTCGACGCCCTGGATCGGGAGGCCGAAGTGGCCCGGCTCGCGGTCCAGATCACCCTGACCTACGGGAGCGGCCAATGATCCGTCTTGAACGCAATCATCTGCGATGGGCCGCCGCCGCGGTCGGCCTGATCATCCTCGGCGCCGGCGTCGGCTTCGGGCTCTCCCGCTTGAGTTCGGATCGTGCGGCGTCGACCGGAGCCGCCTCTGGCGACCGCGAGGTGCTCTACTGGTACGATCCGATGGTCCCGGACCAGAAGTTCGACCGGCCGGGCAAGTCGCCCTTCATGGACATGGACCTGGTCCCCCGGTACGCCGACGAGGCCGCTGGTGCCGGCGTCCGCATCGACCCCGCCCTGGTTCAGTCGCTCGGGGCCCGCTTCGCCACGGTCCGGCGAGGGACGCTGGAGGGCGACGTCGCCGCCACCGCTGTGGTCGAATTCAACGACCGCGACGTGGCCATCGTCCAGGCGCGCGCCTCCGGCTTTGTCGAACGCGTTTACGATCATGCGCCCGGCGATGTTATCCGGGCCGGAGCCCCCCTGGCGGATCTGCTCGTGCCTGAGTGGGGCGGAGCCCAGATCGAATACCTCGCCGTCCGACGGACGGCCGATGCGCCCCTGATCGCCGCGGCGCGCCAGCGCCTGATCCTCCTGGGCATGCCCGAGAGCCTCGTTTCCACAGTTGAGCGAACGGGGCGCCCGCGGACCACGGTGACGGTGTCCAGTCCCATTGGCGGGGCCGTCCAGACGCTGGGCGTGAGGAGGGGGATGAGCGTGGCCGCCGGGACGACCCTGGCCGAGGTCAATGGCCTTTCGACCGTATGGCTCAACGCCGCCATACCGGAAGCCATGGCCGGGTCTCTTCGCATAGGCCGTTCCGTCGATGTGACGCTGGCGGCGTTTCCCGGGGAACGGATGACGGGGCGGCTGATCGCCCTGTTGCCGGCGGTGGCGGAAGACAGCCGCACCCTGACGGCCCGGATCGAGATGGCCAATCGCGGGGGACGCCTGCGGCCCGGCATGTACGGACAGATCGTCTTCGGCGGCGGGACCGAAGCCACCCTGCTCGTCCCCTCCGAGGCCGTGATCCGGACGGGTCAACGGACCCTCGTCATGCTCGCCCTGGAAGGCGGCCGCTATCAGCCGGCGGAAGTCAGGCTCGGCCGGGAAGCCGGCGGCCAGACGCAAATCCTCGCGGGCCTGAACGAAGGCGAGCGCGTGGTGGCGTCGGGCCAGTTCCTGCTGGATTCCGAGGCCAGCCTGTCCGGCGTCGAAGCGCGTAGTCTCGACCAGGCCGGCGGCGACTCCCGTCCGGCCGCCGGGGCGGCCATACATCGGGCCAGCGGACGGGTTCAGGCGATCGGGAACGGGACGATCACCCTTGCCCATGGACCGGTGCCCGCGCTGCAATGGCCGGCGATGACCATGACCTTCAAGGTTCCACGGACGGTCGATCCCAATGTGTCGGTCGGCGACCAGGTCGCCTTCACCTTCGACATGGCGGGCGGCGAGCCGACGGTGCGAAACCTGACCCGCCAGGGGGCCGCCCGATGATCGCCGCCGTCATCCGCGCCTCGGTCAGGGCCAGGATCTTCGTCCTGCTGGCCGCGCTGGCGCTTCTCATGGGCGGGGTTTGGGCGGTGCGCAGCACGCCGGTCGACGCCCTGCCGGACCTGTCCGACGTCCAGGTCATCATCCGCACGGCCTATCCGGGCCAGGCGCCTCAGATCGTCGAGAACCAGGTTACCTACCCCTTGGCGACGACCATGCTGTCGGTGCCGGGCGCCCGCACGGTGAGGGGCTATTCGTTCCTGGGCGACAGCTATGTCTACGTCCTGTTCGACGAGGGAACCGACCTCTACTGGGCCCGCTCGCGCGTTCTGGAGTACCTCAGCCAGGTGCAGGCCCGGTTGCCGGCGACGGCGAGGCCGGCCTTGGGGCCGGACGCGACCGGCGTGGGCTGGATCTACGAATACGCCCTGATCGACCGGACCGGGCAGCACGACCTGGCGCAGCTCCGCAGTCTGCAGGACTGGTTCCTGCGCTACGAGCTGCAGACGGTCCCCGGCGTGGCCGAGGTCGCCACCATCGGCGGCATGGTCCGGCAATATCAGGTGGTTCTCGACCCGGCGAAGCTCGCCGCCCTCGGAGTGACCCATCAACAGGTGGTGGAGGCCATTAGGAGGGGCAACGCCGAGGCCGGAGGCTCCGTGCTGGAGCTGGCGGAAACGGAATACATGGTCCGGGCCAATGGCTATCTGACGAGCCTCGACGACTTTCGCGCCGTCCCGATCCGTACGGCGGCCCGCGGCGTGCCGGGCCAACTCGCCGAGGTCTCCACCGTCCAGAGCGGGCCGGAGATGCGCCGGGGGATCGCCGCACTCAACGGCCAGGGCGAGGTGGGCGGCGGGGTGGTGATCCTGCGGTCCGGCGGCAATGCACGGTCCGTCATCACGGCGGTGCGTGACCGGCTCGAAACGCTGAAAGCGGGCCTGCCGCCGGGCGTGGAGGTGGTTCCGGTCTACGACCGGTCCGAACTCATCGACCGTGCCGTTGAGAACCTCAGCGTCAAATTGCTCGAGGAATTCATCGTCGTAGCCCTCGTTTGCGGGCTGTTCCTGTGGCACGCCCGATCAGCGCTGGTCGCGATCCTGACATTGCCGCTCGGCGTGCTCGCGGCCTTCATCCTGATGCACCTGCAAGGGATCAACGCCAACATCATGTCGCTGGGCGGCATCGCCATCGCCATCGGCGCCATGGTCGACGCGGCCGTGGTCATGATCGAAAACGCCCACAAGCACATCGAGCGCTGGGAACACGATCACCCGGATGTCCGGCTGACCGGCGAGGCCCGCTGGCGGGTGAGCACCGACGCCGCCGTCGAGGTCGGGCCGGCGCTGTTTCTCAGTCTGGTGATCATCACCCTGTCCTTCGTTCCGGTGTTCACCCTCCAAGCTCAGGAGGGGCGGCTTTTCTCCCCCCTGGCCTTCACCAAGAGCTACGCCATGGGAGCGGCGGCCATCCTTTCCGTCACCCTGGTCCCGGTGTTGATGGGCTTTCTCATCCGCGGCCGCATTCCGGCCGAACAGAGCAATCCGATCAACCGCGCGCTTGTTTATGTCTACAGGCGGCCGCTCGACTGGGTGTTGCGTCGTCCGCGGGCGACGCTGCTGATCGCCCTGGCCGCCTTCGCCACCGCCGCATGGCCGTTGAGCCAGCTGGGCGGAGAGTTCATGCCGTCCATGGACGAGGGCGATCTGCTGTACATGCCCACCGCCCTGCCGGGCCTGTCGGCCGCCAAGGCGTCGGAGCTTCTCCAGCAGACCGACCGGATGATCGCGACGGTGCCGGAGGTCGAGAGCGTGTTCGGCAAGGCCGGCCGCGCGAACACGGCCACCGACCCTGCCCCGCTGGTGATGTTCGAGACGACCATCCGCTTCAAGCCCCGGAACCAGTGGCGCCGCGGCATGACCCCGGAGAGATTGGTCGAGGAGCTGGACCGGGCCGTGCAGGTTCCCGGTCTGACCAATGTCTGGGTGCCGCCGATCCGCAATCGGATCGACATGCTTGCGACCGGCATCAAGAGCCCCATCGGGGTCAAGGTCTCCGGCGCGGACCTGGCCGAGATCGACCGCATCGCCCAGCACGTCGCCGGAGTCGCCAGTGATGTTCCGGGCGTCAGTTCCGCCTTCGCCGAGCGGCTGACCGGCGGTCGCTACATCGACGTCGACATCGATCGATTGGCGGCCGGGCGATACGGCCTCAACATCGCCGATGTCCAGGCCATCGTGTCGGGCGCGATTGGCGGGGAGACGATCGGTCAAACCGTCGAGGGGGTGGCCCGTTATCCGATCAGCGTGCGCTATCCGCGCGAGATCCGGGACAGCCTGGCGGAGCTCAACGCCCTGCCGATCCTGACGCCGTCGGGCCAGCAGATCACCCTGGGCTCGGTCGCGGTGCTGGATGTCGCGGACGGTCCGCCGATGCTGAAATCGGAGAACGGCCGGCCGAGCACCTGGGTCTACATCGATGTGCGCGGCCGCGATCTGGCCTCTGTGGTTGAAGACTTGCAGACCGCCGTGACGGACGAAGTGGAGCTGACGCCTGGCGTCAGCATCGCCTACTCCGGGCAGTTCGAATATCTCCAGCGGGCGGCCGAGCGGCTGAAGATCGTCGTGCCCGCGACCCTGGCGATCATCTTCCTGCTGCTTTATCTGACCTTCGGCCGGCTGGACGAAGCGGCCCTGATCATGGCGACCCTGCCGTTCGCCCTGACCGGCGGCGTCTGGGCGCTCTATCTGCTGGGCTACCACCAGTCTGTGGCGACCTCGGTCGGCTTCATCGCCCTGGCGGGACTGTCCGCCGAATTCGGCGTGGTGATGCTGATCTATCTGAAGCAGGCGCTGAAGGCCCGGGGGGACGATCCGGAGCCCGCCGCGGTCGAGGCGGCGGTGCGGGAGGGCGCACTGTTGCGCGTCCGGCCCAAGGCCATGACCGTGGCGGTCATTCTCGCCGGTCTGTTCCCGATCCTGATCGGCCATGGAGCCGGGTCGGAAATCATGACCCGGATCGCCGCGCCGGTCATCGGCGGCATGCTGACGGCGCCTTTGCTGTCCATGCTCGTTATCCCCGCAGGCTATCTGCTGCTTCGGCGGCGCCGACGCGGTCCTGTCCTTTCAACCCAAGGAGACTCCCAATGAAATACCCAATGATCCTGGCGGCTGCCATGACCGTCGGCCTGGCGGCCTGCGGTCAGCCGGAAGAGACGCCGGCCACGACCGAAGCCGCGCCGGCGGGCTCGGCCGACATGGCGACCATGCCGATGACGTCTGACGCCCCTGCGCAGACCGGCGCCGGGACGGGCACGATCACCGCGGTCGATGCAGCCGCGGGCACGATCACCATCGAACATGGCCCCATTCCCGGCGTCGGCTGGCCGGCGATGACCATGCGCTTCGCCGCCTCCCCCACCATCGTGGAAGCCGCCAGCACGGGCGAACGCGTTGAGTTCGACGTCTCGGTCCGGGACGGCGTCAACGAGATCACGGCCATCCGCCCGGAGTGATGTCCGCACCGGTCCGCTGCGCCGAATGCCGCGTAGCGGACCGGTCGCTCAGAGCGATCCAGGCGAAGCAGGGCGAAGGTTTCGCGTTCTCGTCTTGAAGGAGGCCCGCCATGATGAACGGCACGATGTGCGCCGGCTGGATGATGGGCGGCATGGGGCTGATCGGAGTCCTGGTCGTCATAACCCTGGTTCTGGCCATAGCCGCCCTCGCCAAATTCCTGTTCAGGAGGCGGTGATAGCCACGGCGGCCAGGACAAACCGATCGTGATCGCCACCGGTTCGACCGAGTCTATCGGCCGGCCCGCACCGCAAGGCTGGCGATGTCTGTCGCGTGCTCGGATTTTCGAGCCGCAGAACCGTCCGCTCCTCGCGACCGCCGAGTTCACGACAGCTGACGACGATGACCGCTTGTCGGGGCCCGGCTGTTGGGCGACTCGTCTTACAGGCCACCGACCACCAACCCGATCACAAGCGCGGCAAGCAGCGAGCCGGTGGCGACGGTAATGCGCAGAACCCGAGGATCAAAGCCCGTCACGCGGGATCTTGCGGTCTTTCCAAACCGGCCGCGCGGACCTCGGTCTTCTGATATCGGGCCGAACAGAATGTCAGGTCCGGTGGAACTGGTGTCCTCCGCGATCTGCGGATCGTAGGCGGATCTGGCGAGGTAGCGATCAAGCCAGCCCGGAACGATCATACCGCCAAGGATCGCCTGGATGGTGGTCCATCCGAGCCACACTTCGCGTTTGGGAGAGCTCGCTGCGCGCACGATCTGCTCCGCGACGCCTTCGGGTTGATAGACTTGACCGACCGGTCGATGGCGGTGGGACATGTGCGTTCTCGACCAGTCGAACTGCGGGGTGTTGACGGCCGGCAGCTGGACCATGGTCAGGCGGACACGGCTGCCGCGCCGTCGGAGTTCGCAGCGCAGGGAATCGGTAAAGCCCCGCACGGCGAACTTGGCGCCGCAGTAGGGGGCTTGGAGAGGGATCGCCCGGTAGGACAAGGCCGACCCCACCTGCACGATGACCCCTTGATCGGCGCGACGCATGTGCTTCAGCGCGGCGAGCGAGCCATGCACCGCGCCGAGGTAGGTGACCTGTGTCACCCGGAGGAACTCCTCCGGCGGAATCTCATCGGCCGGCCCGAAAACCGTGGTCATCGCGTTGTTCACCCAGACATCGATCCGCCCCCAATGCTCGACGACCTGATCGGCGGCATATGCCACTGCGGCGGCATCGGCGACATCGACGGCGATCACGAGCGCCTCGCCGCCTGCGGTCTCGACATCCTGCTTCGCACCCTCAAGCCCGGGCTCGCTCCGGGCCAGCAGCGCGACAGCCCACCCGCGAAGCGCGAAGGCGACCGCCGTGGCGCGCCCGACGCCGGCGGAAGCGCCCGTAACGGCCACGACGGGGCGGCCTGGCTGCAGTGAACTGCGGGCGGATGCAGGCAAGCTTGTTTCGTCCGATCAAGTGCAGGTGAACAGAGACAAGGGTTGAGAAAACTCAAACGTCCATCAGTCTTCATTCGATCCCACAGGGGAACCTTGGCGGTCACGACATGTTGCAGACGAGGTATCGAACAGCGTCAGGCGACGCCGTCTCCAGGCCTCGGCGTGGTGCGATCCGCCACTTGCGGGCCGGGACCGACACGACCAGACGGATCGTCGAGACGAGAGACTGGCAGCACGATGAGGGGACATGCGGACACCAGTCGGCCGGGGCGCAACGGGTCGGAAATCGCGGGCATCCCATACCCGTGAGCGGCGTTCTGATCCTGTGTGCATGCCACGCTTCGTGAAGTTGCTGGAGAGGCTGTCCAGATGAGTCCTGCCGTCGATAAACCAGAGGTCGTGATCGTCACGGGATCGAGCGGGTTCATCGGCTCTGCGGTCGTCCAGCGGCTCGCTCAGCGCTATCGCGTGATCGGGTTCGATCGCGACGTGCCGCCGCACCCTCCGGCGGAGGCCGAGTGCGTCTGCATCGACCTGACCGACGATGCGAGCGTCCGCGCGGCCTTTCAGCGGGTCCGTACGGCATACGGCGAAAAGATCGCCTCTGTGGTCCACCTGGCGGCCTACTTCGACCTCACCGGCGAACCGAACGAGAAGTACGAAACGGTGACGGTTCAGGGCACCGAGCGGCTGCTGACGGAGCTCAAGACCCTTCAAGTGGAGCAGTTCGTTTTCGCCAGCACCATGCTGGTCCATGCTCCCACGACGCCAGGACAACCGATCGACGAAAACTGGCCGTTCGAGCCGTCCCTGCCCTACCGGGACTCCAAGATCCGCACCGAGCAGCTGATCAGGGACCAGCGGGGCGCGATGTCGGCGGTGTTGCTGAGGCCGGCGGGCGTTTACGACGACGGGGGCCACTCGGCGTTTCTCGCCCAACAGATCGCCCGCATCTACGAGAAGCGCCTGTCCGGAAAGGTCTACCCGGGGGACCTTTCGACCGGTCAGCCCTTCCTTCACCTCGACGATCTGACCGACGCCATCCTGCGGCTTGTCGATCGCCGCGACGTCCTGCCGCCGGAACTGCCCCTGCTCCTCGGCGAGGCCGATGTGATGAGCTACGACGAGATCCAGCGCGCGCTCGGCCGTCTCATTCACCATGAAATCTGGGAGACCCGTTCCGTACCCAAGGCGGCCGCGAAGGCCGGGGCATGGGTCGAGAACGAGGTTCTGGAGGAGGACGCCTTCATCCGACCGTGGATGGTCGATATCTCGGACGACCACTACGAACTCGACCTTTCAAGGGCGCGGACGCATCTCGATTGGGCGCCGAAGCACAGCTTGCGCGAGGCGCTGCCGGTCATGGTGGAACGCCTCAAGGCCGACCCCTACGCCTGGTACGGGGCCAACAAGCTGAACGCCGCCCGGATCGCCGGCGACAAGGTCGAGAAGGCGGCGGCGACGCCGAACGGCATGTCGATGTCCGAACATCAGGCGATGGTGCGCAGGCACGCGGACGGCATGACGGACATGCACTTCAAGATGCTCTGGGTCCACTGGCTCACCATGGGCCTGGGCCTTTGGCTGGCCACGGCGCCCTTCGTCCTGGGAACTTTCGGGGCAACGGAATTCTCCGCCGCGGTGATGCGGGTGACGGAGGATCGAAACCTCTGGGATCCGGCCGCGCGCAATCTCCTCGGCGCCTGGAACGACGTGATCTGCGGCGGCCTGATCATGCTGTTCGCGGCCTTTTCGCTCTCGCCGCGGAACGGTTGGGCCCAGTGGGTCAACGCCTTTGTGGGCGTCTGGCTGCTCGCCGCGCCGCTGGTGTTCTGGACGCCTAGCGCCGCAGTATACGCCAACGACACCCTTGTCGGCGCCCTGGTCATCGCCTTCACCCTGCTCGTGCCGATGATGCCGGGGATGAGCATGGAAGGGATGATGGACGAGACCGACGTTCCCCCCGGCTGGAGCTACTGCCCGTCCACCTACGTCCAGCGTATGCCGATCATCGTCCTCGGCGCGCTTGGTTTCGTGCTCGCGCGCATACTGACGGCCTACCAGCTGGGTCATGTCGACGCGGTTTGGGAGCCGTTCTTCACCGGCGACGCCACGCGCAACGGCACCGAGTTCATCATCACGTCCGACGTGTCCAAGGCCTGGCCTGTCGCCGACGGCGGCATCGGCGCCATGAGCTACATGGCCGAGATCCTGATGGGGGTCATGGGCGGTCGGGCGCGATGGCGCACCATGCCCTGGATGGTGCTGCTGTTCGGCATCGTCGTCGTGCCGCTCGGTGTGATCAGCATTTACTTCATCATCATCCAGCCGATCGAGATCGGCACCTATTGCACGATCTGCCTCGCCGCGGCTCTGGCGATGCTGATCATGATCCCGTTCGCCCTCGACGAGCTTGTCGCCATGGGACAGTTCCTGTTCCTCAACACCCGTCGGGGTCGGCCGTTCTGGCGCGCTTTCTTCCGTGGCGACGCCCTGCCGGGCGGCGGCGTCGACAAGCATCCGGGTTTCGGCGGCTCTTTCCCGGCGATCCTGGGGTCCGCGGCCCGCGGCGTAAATCTTCCCTGGACCCTGGTCGCCAGTGCTTTGATCGGCGTCTGGCTTATGTTCTCGCGCGTCACCCTCGGAACGCTTCCGCCGCTGGCCGACAGCGACCATCTCGTCGGCGCCCTGGTGCTCACGACGGCCGTGATCGCCATGGCTGAGGTGGCTCGCCCGCTCCGCTTCCTCAACGCGGCCTTTGGGGCCTGGCTGGTGATCGCCCCTTGGATGCTCAATGGCGGCGAGCTTGCGGCGAACGTCGCCAGCGTCGTGGCAGGCCTGGCCCTCGTCGGATTAAGCCTTCCCCGCGGGCCGCGCAGCAACGAGCACTACGGAACCTGGGACCGCTACATTGTCTGAGCGGCCCGGCAGCGCCTCTCCCCGGATCGAGGACTACGCCCTCATCGGAGACTGCCGCTCCGCAGCCCTGGTCTCGCGAACCGGATCCATCGACTGGCTCTGCTGGCCGCGGTTCGACTCCGGGGCTCTGTTCGCCGCCCTGCTGGGGAGACCTGAGCACGGTCATTGGCGGATCGCGCCGGACGATCCGCGCCCCCGTATCCAGCGGCGTTACCGAGACGGGACGCTGATCCTGGAAACCGAGTACGAGACGCAAGACGGGGCGGTGACGCTCATCGATTTCATGCCCCTGGAAGGCGGTCGCCCGGATCTGGTGCGTATGGTGGTGGGACGGCGCGGTCAGGTCGCGATGCACGCTGAGCTGATGATGCGCTTCGACTACGGGGTCACCGCCCCTTGGGTGACCCGCCTCGAGGATGGTCAGGGGCTGCGCGCGGTGGCCGGTCCAGACATGGTCGTCCTGCGCACGGCTGCGCCGCTGAACGGCGAGGGACTCTCGACCGTCAGCAATTTCTCGGTCGGCGCGGGCCAAACCATCGCCTTCACCCTGTCGCACGGCGCCTCACACCTGGAGCCGCCGCCCGCCCTCGAACCGACGCAGGCGCTCGCCGAGACGGAACGCGCTTGGCGGCAATGGTCATCACGGTGCCAATACGAGGGTGAGTGGTCCGCGGCCGTCCTGGGATCGCATATCGTCCTGAAGGCTCTGACCTACGC
>JAAXIW010000080.1 GCA_012270135.1 Brevundimonas sp.
GCACGGCGCCGTCGGCCTGACGGGCGATGCGGCCCGTTTCCAGCGTCAGCGGGCGTCCGGCCCACTCGATCGTCTTGCGTTTGATATCGAACATGTTTCGTCTTTCGTATCCCGCGGGCGAATTCCGCGCGGGGTCCCATCAGTGGGTGGAGCGTCGGGCGTTCAGTCCTTCGGTCCATGGACGTCCGCGCCATCGCGATCCGCCCGGGAGTGGTTGAGGACCGATGTTCAGCCCTCGCGTATGCGCCGGTTACAGCCGCGGCGCGCGGGTCGTTCTGGATGCGGAACGAGGCGCGGACATGGCCCGCGCCTCGAAAACTCTATCCGCTCGTCCCCTTCGCCTTAGCGGCGCAGGTTCAGCTTGGTGATCAGCGCGGTGTAGCGCTCGCGATCGACCTTGCTCAGGTGGTCAAGAAGGCGGCGACGCTGCGAGACCATCTTGAGCAGGCCGCGGCGCGAGTGGTTGTCCTTCTTGTGCGTCTTGAAGTGCTCGGTGAGGTTGGCGATGCGTTCCGACAGGATCGCGACCTGAACCTCGGCCGAACCGGTGTCGCCCTCGGCGCGGGCGTTATCGGCGATGACTTCGTGCTTGCGTTCAGCAGTAATCGACATCGGGGGAGCTCCTACTGGAGGTTAAAAACGCGGTCGGGTTCTAGCCGGCCGGCCCGCAACTGACCGAGAGCGACGAGGGTCTGGCCCTGAAAGGCTGAAACGGTTCTGGAGCCCTCCCGAAGGCGGCTCTTGAGCGTTTCGACCTGTCTGGGGAGCAGAACGATCGGCCGTCCCTGCCGAAGCGAGAAGGCGTCTTGATCCGTAACGGCCAGCTCCGGGATGTCGTCCAGGGCGGTCGCGACGGGAAGCAAGCCTTCCGAGGCGGCGTCCCTATGCACCAGATCGGTCAGGAAATCCAGCGTGACGGCTTTTTCCGTCGAGAACGGCCCGACCCGCTCGCGGCGCAGGGCCGAAACATGCCCCTCAGCCCCGAGGGCCGCCGCCAGATCGCGGGCCAGCGAACGGACGTAGACGCCCTTGCCGGTCCGCATGGTGATCTCGACGTGGTCGGCGTCCGGGACGTTGGTCACCGTGGCCTCATGGATGGTCACCCGGCGTGTCGCCAGCTCGAACTCGACGCCGTCGCGGGCCAGATCGTAGGCGCGCTGACCGTCGACCTTGATCGCGGAATATTGCGGCGGGACCTGATCGATCTCGCCGACGAAGGCGGGCAAGGCCGCGCGTACCGCCTCGACGGACGGCCGCACGTCGGACCGCGCCGTAATCTCGCCCTCGCGGTCGAGGCTGTCGGTCGAAACGCCCCAGTTGACGGTGAATCGGTAGACCTTCTCGGCGTCCATCAGGAACGGCACGGTCTTGGTCGCCTCTCCAAGGGCGATCGGCAAGATGCCGGAAGCCAGCGGATCCAGCGTTCCGGCATGCCCCGCCTTCTGGGCGTTGAACAGGCGGCGGACCTTCGACACCGCCTCGGTCGATCCCATCTCCAGCGGCTTGTCGAGGCAGACCCAGCCGTTGACGACGTCGCCCTTCTTGCGGCGAGCCATCAGTCTTCGTCGGGCCTGGCGATATCCGCCTGGACCCGCGGATCGTCGAGCAGGCGATTGAGGCGCTCGGCCGCCGCGAAACTCTCGTCGTGACGGAAGCGCAGATCCGGGGTGAAGCGCATGTCGATGTGCCGCCCCAGGGCGCCACGCAGGAATTTGGAGTGGGTGTTCAGCGCCTTGACGATCTCGTCGACGTGTCCGGCGACCGGGGCGCTCTCCACCCCCGCCCCGAGGGGCTCGACGAAACAGGTGGCGTGCTTCAGGTCCGGCGACAGCCGCACCTCAGTCACCGTCACCGAGACGTCCTTCAGGGCCGGATCGTGGATCTCCTCCTCGCGCAGCACCTCGACCAGCGCGTGGCGTATCAGTTCCCCGGCGCGCAACTGGCGCTGGCTGACGGTTCCGGCCTTGTGATTGGGCTTGCGGCTGCTCATGAGACTGTCCTCGTCGCCTGTCGGGGTTCGGACCCGGCTAAAAAAGCGAAGGGCGGGGGTCTAGGCTCCGGGGGATGCGCTGTCCAGGTCGGCGCGGTCGATGGCGGCCA
Source organism: Brevundimonas sp. (assembly GCA_012270135.1). Lineage (GTDB taxonomy): Bacteria > Pseudomonadota > Alphaproteobacteria > Caulobacterales > Caulobacteraceae > Brevundimonas. The sequence goes on from JAAXIW010000080.1 coordinate 2,101, forward strand.
GCCGCTCGGCCGAGCCGAGCGAGCGGAGCGGGCGCACCGGCCGGCCTGCGGCGGTGCGAA
>JAAXIW010000195.1 GCA_012270135.1 Brevundimonas sp.
TGATCGCTCCGGACATGGCCACCATGCTGGCCTTCATCGTCACCGACGCCGACATCCACCCGAACGTGCTGCGCGCCATGCTGGGGCTGCACGTCAGGACCACGTTCAACAGCGTGACGGTCGACGGCGACACCTCGACCAACGACACCTGCCTGCTGTTCGCCACCGGCGCCTCGGGCGCGCCACGCATCGGCCGGGTCGGCGACCGGCGCCTGGCCGACTTCTCGCGCGCGCTGGACAGGGTGATGCTCGATCTCGCGCACCAGCTGGTGCGCGACGGCGAGGGAGCGACCAAATTCGTCAAGGTGACGGTCGACGGCGCCGCCAGCCCGGCCTCGGCGCGCAAGCTGGCCAAGTCGATCGCCGACAGCCCGCTGGTCAAGACCGCCCTGGCCGGCGAGGACGCCAACTGGGGCCGGGTGGTGATGGCCGTGGGCAAGACCGAGGAACCGGTCGACCGCGACCGGCTGGCGATCCGCTTCGGCCCGCATGTGGCGGCGATCGAGGGCGCGCCTTCGCCGCACTACGACGAGGCGAAGATGAGCGCCTACATGAAGCAGGCCGAGATCGACATCACGGTCGACGTCGGCTCGGGCCGGGCCTCGGCCACGGTGTGGACGTGCGACCTGACCAGGCGCTACGTCGAGATCAACGGCGACTATCGCTCGTGAGCGAAGGGCTCCCCACCGTCCTCGTCGTCGCCGTGGCCCTGATCGACGCCGACGGCCGGGTGCTGATCGCGCAGCGGCCCGAGGGCAAGCAGTTGGCCGGGCTGTGGGAGTTTCCGGGCGGCAAGGTCGATCCCGGCGAACGGCCGGAAACGGCCCTGATCCGGGAGCTGAAGGAAGAGCTCGACATCGATGTGAACGAGGCCTGCCTGGCGCCGTTCGTTTTCGCCAGCCACGCTTACGATTCATTTCACCTGTTGATGCCATTGTATCTGTGCCGACGCTGGTCGGGGGTGGTTCGGAACCGCGAGCACGCGGCTCTGAAATGGGTGCGGCCGCATCAGTTGGCCGACTATCCGATGCCTCCGGCCGACGAACCCCTGGTCGCCTGGTTGCGCGACCTGCTCTAGCCGCCGAAGGAGGGGGCCATGCGTGCTCTGTTCTCCCGGTTCCTCGCCGACGAACGTGGCGCCACGGCGCTGGAATACGGCCTGATCATCGCCCTGGTGTTCCTCGTGGCGCTGGCGGGGATCACCGCCTTCGCCAGCGCGGGAACGGGGACGTTCAACGCGGCGATGGCCAAGCTGGCGGCCGCGATCGGCGCGAGCTGACGGGCCTCAGTCTTCCTCGCCGGTCCATTCCCTGACGCCCAGGGCGTCCGCCAGCCGGACCCTGGCCGAGCCGCGCGGCAGAGGCTTCTGCTGGCTTTCGTGCGGCGCCCAGCCGGCCAGGTGGATAATCTCGAACGTCGCCGGAATGCGCCCGTCCGCCTCGCCGAACCGCTCGGCGTAGATCTCGGCCGACCGGGCCAGCATGCCGCGCGTCATTGGCCGGATCGGTCCGGTCAGGGCGTTGGTCTCGCCCATGGCGCGCAGGTCGCGAACCAGGGCGTACAGATCGGAATAGCGCACCGTCAGCCGGTCGACGTCCGACACCGGCAGGGCGAAGCCGGCGCGCTGCAGCAGGGCGGCCCCATCGAAGCCGTCGGCGAAGGGCGAGACCCGGGCCTGGGCCCCGCCGCGCACCTCCAGCTCGGCCTGGGTCAGGGCGGCGCGCAGCTCCTTCAGGGTTCCGGCGCCCAGCAGGGTCCCAAGGAACAGGCCGTCGGGCCGCAGCGCCCGGCGGATCTGGCTCAGGGCCCCCGGCAGGTCGTTGGCCCAGTGCAGGCTCATCAGCGAGACGATCAGGTCCTGCGACTGGTCCGGCAGGTCCAGCGGGGCCGCCCCGGGGGCCGCCCGGGCCGCCTCGCCCCCGGCGACGCGGACGGCGCCGACCCGGGTCGCGGCCACGCTGTCGGCCAGCAGCCGGGCGAACGGCCCCGGGCGCGCCGACAGGTCGACGGCGTCCGGAAAGTCGCGCAGGATGACGTCCAGGCTGTTCACCGCGTTCTCGGCGGCCCGCACCTGCAGGCCGTCAGCCCCCACGAACGCCTGGTCTCCCCGCCACAAATTAACCGCGCGGCGTCGCCTGTCGCAGAGGGCGGG
>JAAXIW010000028.1 GCA_012270135.1 Brevundimonas sp.
GCCGCCCAAGGGCGTCGAGGTGCTGGACGCCTGGCAGCTGCCGCTGCTCAACACCATCATCCTGCTGCTGTCCGGCACGACGGTGACCTGGGCGCACCACGCCCTGCAGGTCGGCGACCGCAAGGCCACCAAGATCGGCCTGGCCATCACCATCGCGCTCGGCGTCCTGTTCACCGCGGTGCAGGCCTATGAGTACCAGCACATCATCCACGAGCACCTGTTCTTCAATGACGAGGCGCTGAACTCGGGCCTGTACGGTTCGATCTTCTTCATGGCGACCGGCTTCCACGGCTTCCACGTCCTGATCGGCACCATCTTCCTGACCGTCTGCCTGCTGCGCCTGCTGGCCGGCCAGATGACCCCGCAGAAGCATTTCGGCTTCGAGGCGGCGGCCTGGTACTGGCACTTCGTCGATGTGGTCTGGCTGTTCCTCTTCGCCTTCGTCTACGTCGTCTTCGGGTGACGGACGGCCCAACAGGGCTTGAACTTCAGCCGGCGCGGATCGACCCGATCCGCGCCGGTCTGCTTTGCCGGTGTCCGAACTGCGGAAAGGGTCCGCTCTACGCCGGCTTCCTCAAGGTGGTTGACCGGTGCGCCGCCTGCGGCTTCGACTTCACCCGGCTGAACACCGGCGACGGCGCGGCCGTCTTCGTGATGCAGATCGCCGGCGCCCCGGTGGTGTTTGGCACCCTGTTCGTTCAGTTGGCCTACGACCCGCCCATCTGGGCCATGCTGCTGGTGGCCCTGCCGCTAGTCCTCGGTCTGTCGCTGGGTCTGATGCGGCCCGGCAAGGGCGTCATGATCGCCCTGCAGATGCGCAACCGGACGGAGCGGAGCTGATGCGCCGCTTCCCATGGGTTCTGACCGTCATCTCGGTCGTGGCCTTCGCCATCCTGATCATGCTCGGCGTCTGGCAGGTCGAGCGGCTGCAGTGGAAGGAAGGGCTGATCGCCCGGGCGGAGGCCGCCGCAGACGCCCCGCCCGCGGCGCCCGCCCAGGTCCTCGGCGCGGACGATCCCGAATTCCTCAGAGTGGCGCTGACCTGCCCCGGGCTGGCGACGGCGCCCTTCGTCGAACTCCAGTCCATTCACGAAGGCCGGCCCGGCGTCCGCCTGATCTCGGCCTGCCGCCATCCCGGCTATCCGCGGACCCTTCTCATCGACCGGGGCTTCGTCGCCGACGAGATTTCCGCCCGGCCGCCGGTCTCCGCCTCCGACGCGCCCGTCGAGCTGATCGCCCAGGTGCGCGCCACGCCGGCCCCGGGGCCGATGGCCCTCGCCGCCGAGGGGCGTCGCTTCTTCGCACGCGACAATGCGGCCATGGCCCGTGGTCTCGGCGTGGAAGGGCCGATGGCGCCGTGGACCTTGTTCGCCACAGACTCGTCGAACCCCGACTGGCGCGCCCTGCAGCCGACGGCCCCGCCCGCCGCCTTCGCCAACAACCACCTCGGCTATGCGATCACCTGGTTCGGACTGGCGCTGGCCCTGGCCGGTGTCTACATCGCCCTGCTGCGCCGCAAGCTCAGCCCGGCGCCCGCCGCCGCACCCCGCGAAGACGACGGGGAAGAGAGACCCTCCTGACCGCCACCCTGCACACCCTGTCCAACGGCGTCCGCGTCGTCTGCGATCCCATGCCCGGCCTGCGCACCCTGGCCCTGACCGTCGCCGTGCGCGGCGGCGCCAAATGGGAGGACGAGGCCCGCTCCGGCTGGTCGCACTGTCTCGAGCATCTGGTGTTCAAGGGCGCCGGCGACATGGGCGCACGCGAGATCGTCGAACGGATCGAGGCCGAGGGCGGCTCCCTGAACGCCTCGACCGGCTATGAGCGGACCAGTTTCGAGGTCCGGGCCCTGCACGGCTCCCTGCCTCTGGCCATGCAGGTGCTGTCCGATCTGGTGTTCCGCCCGACCCTCGACCCCGACGAGATCGAGCGCGAGAAGGACGTGGTGGCGCAGGAGATCGCCGAGGCCTTCGACACCCCCGACGACCACGTCTTCGAAATGGCCCAGACGCGGGCGTTCGAGGGGCAGCCGCTGGGACGCCCCATCCTCGGCTCCGTCGCCAGTCTGAAGCCGATCTCCCGCGCCTCGATCAGCGACTGGCGGGCGCGTCTGTATTCGCCCGACCGGATGGTGGTGGCCGCCTCGGGCGCGGTGGACGAGACGGAGCTGCTGGCGCTGGCCGAGCGCTGGTTCGGCGGCGAGGCGGCGACTCCCGCCGAGGCCCCGGACGCGCCGCGCTTCACCGGCGGGGACGCGGCCCTGACGCGCCGGATCGAGCAGGCCAACATCGTCTTCCAGTTGCCGGCGCCGTCGGCCCGGGACCCGTCGTATGCCGCGGCCCGCCTGATGACCGAGATCCTCGGCGGCGGCATGGCCTCGCGCCTGTTCCAGAGCGCCCGCGAGGAGCGCGGTCTCGCCTACGCCATCGACGCCTATCACGAGCCCTATGAGGACGCGGGCCTGCTCGGCGTCTACGCCGGGGCTGCGGCCGACCGGGCGGTGGAGCTGGCGCAGGTCTGTGCGGGCGAGATCAAGGCCCTGGCCGAGAGCGGCCCGACCACGGCCGAGCTGTCGCGGGCCAAGGCGATCATGAACGCCGGCCTATGGATGTCGGACGAGAGCCCGGCGGCGCGGGCCGGACGGGCGGCGGCCCAGGTTCTGATCTTCGGCGCCCCGATCGCCTCCGCCACCATGGCCGAGCGGACCCTTGCGCAGACCGCCGATGATGTGCGCGCCGCGGCGGCCGCCGCGCTGGTCCCCGGCCTTGCCGCGACCGCCGTGCTGGGCCCGAAGGCCGCGGCGCCGGCCGGCGCCGCCTTCCGGGCCGCCCTTTTCGGCTGATCGCACCGGGGCTATCCTTCAGCCATGGCCCTTCTCGACTGGATCAACGACGCGGCCGGTTCGAACGTCAAGGGCGAGGGGGTGACCCTGCGGTCGCCGCGCGCTTCGGACTATGAGGCGTGGGCGGCCCTGCGTCAGGCGTCGCAAGCCTATCTGCGGCCGTGGGAGCCGACCTGGCCCGAGGATGATCTGACCCGGCCCGCATTCAAGCGCCGCCTGTCGATCTACGCCCGCGAGCTGGACGCCGGGAACGCCTGGCCCTACTTCATCTTCGCCGACGCCGATCAGTCGCTGGTCGGGGCCATCACCCTGTCGAACGTGCGCCGCGGCGTCGCCGAGGCGGGCACGCTGGGCTACTGGATCGGCCAGACCCACGCCGGTCGGGGCCATGCCACGGCGGCGGTGCGGGCCATGGTCGCCCACGCCTTCGGCGAACTGAAGCTGCACAGGGTCGAAGCGGCCTGCGTGCCGACCAACCTCGCTTCGCGGCGGGTGCTGGAGAAATCCGGCTTCGTGTTGGAGGGACAGGCCCGGGCTTATCTCAAAATTAACGGCGCCTGGGCAGATCATCTGCTGTTCGGCATCGTCAACGACGCGGCCGGGCGTGGCGGCTGACCTGGGCTCATCCCTGGCGCCGTCCTGTCGGGATCGTCACGCGTTTTGAACACTCGCTCCAGAAGTCTGGCCTGGGACGCGACGACCGCCATCGAGGCGCTGGCCGCCGCGGACACGGCGCTATGGATCTGGACCCCGTCCGACGACCAGATGCGCTTCACCGGCGCGACGCGGGCGCTGGGCCTCGGCCCGCTGGCCCCCGAATGCTCGGGCGCCGCCTTCACGGCGGTCGCCGTTCCGTCCGACCGCTCGCTGGCCGAACGCATCCTCAAGCCCCAGGAGGAAGGGACGGAAGTCGCCGTGCGCCTGCGCATGCGTGACGCCGAGACCTGCATCTGGCGCGGCGTCTGGCTCGAGGACGGGCTGCGCGCCGCCGGGGTCGTGGCGCTCGAGACCAAGTTCGCGGCCTCGCACCGGGATCATCTGACCGGCCTGCTGGATCGCCGCACCTTCCTGACCCGCGCCGGCGAGACCCTGACCCAGCCCGGCGACTACGAACTTGTCGTGGCCGACGTCGACCGTCTGCGCCGGCTTAACGAGGCCCTTGGCCATGAGCGCGCCGATCTGGTGCTTGCGGCCCTCGGTTCACGCCTGAACGGCGCCTTCTCCCAGGACGCCAACCCCGCCCGCGTCGGGGAGGACGAGTTCGCCGTGATCGTGCCGCGCGGTTCGGGCGCGGCCTCCGAACGGCTGCGCGAGGCGCTGGAGCAGCCGCTGAGAGTGGCCGGCTTCGACATCTATCCCACCGTCTCGATCGGCGCGGTGTCCGCCGAGGGCGGGCCCGACGCCTCCGATCCGGCCGAACTGCTGCGCCGCGCCGAGCTGGCCGTTGAACAGGCCAAGACCGCCGGACGCGGCGGCGCCGCCGCCTACGGCCGGGCGCTGGAGTCCGACAGCCTGTCCCGGCTGGCGCTGGAAGCGGACCTGCGCAACGCCTTCGTGCGCGGCGAGATCGAGCCCTTCTACCAGCCCATCGTCAATCTGATGACCGGCGCCGTGGCCGGTTTCGAGGCTCTGGCCCGCTGGCGCCATCCGCAGCGCGGCCTGGTGCCGCCCGACGAATTCCTGGGCCTCGCCGACGAAATGGGCCTGATGAACGAGCTCGGGCTGCTGATGATGACCCAGGCGTCGCGTCAGCTGGCCGAATGGCTGGCGCGGCACCCGGCGGCGGGCAAGCTGTTCTGCAGCGTCAATCTGTCGGTCGGCGAGATCGAGCGGGCCAACCTGGTCGAGGACGTGGCGCGGGTCATCGCCGAGGCGGGCCTGCCGCGCGGCGCGCTCAAGCTTGAGGTCACCGAAGGCGACATCATGCGCGACACCACGCGCGCGGCGGCGACCCTGACCAGCCTCAAGGACGTCGGGGCCTCACTGGCGCTCGACGACTTCGGCACCGGCTTCTCGTCGCTGACCTGGCTGGCCAAGCTGCCGTTCGATACGCTGAAGATCGACCGCTACTTCGTCCTGACCATGGACAAGGACGAGGGCTCGGCCAAGATCGTCAAATCGGTGGTCAACCTTGGCCGCGACCTGTCGCTGGAGGTCGTTGCGGAAGGGGTCGAGAACGCCGGCCTCGCCAGCCTGCTGCTCGATGCCCAGTGCCACTACGGTCAGGGCTTCGGCTACGCCCCCGCCCTGCCGGCCCAGGAGGCCGAGGTCTACCTGAACGAGTCGCTGGCCGACGGCACGGCGCCGATCAAGGCGCGCTCGGCCTGACCCTTCACGCCCGACCGCTCTGCCCCGACAGCTGGGCCGGGTCGATGCCCAGCCCGGCGAGGGCGCGCGCCCATTTCCCGTCGTAGTCCGGATCGAAGATCAGGTCGGCGTCGGCCTCGGCGGTGAGCCAGACGTTGTCGCCCAGTTCGTCCTCCAGCTGGCCCTCGCCCCAACCGGCGTAGCCCAGCAGCAGCATCGACCGGCGCGGCCCCATGGCCGGGTCGACCATGGCCGCCAGCGCCTCGCGCGTGCCGGTCATGGCCAGCCCCTCGCCGAACGACAGCGAGGCGTCCTCGACCAGCCAGTCGTCGGTATGCAGCACGAAACCGCGTTCACGCTCCACGGGCCCGCCGACCAGCACGGCCCGGTCGGCGGCCGAGTCCGGCGCCGGGGTCTCCAGCTTGGTCAAGACGGTCTTCAGGTCGACGCCCGGCGCGGGGCGGTCCAGTCGCAGGCCCATGGCGTGGTCGGGGCGGTGGGCGCAGACCAGGATCACGGCGTGCTCGAAGCGTGGATCGCCAATGCCCGGCATGGCCACCAGCACCCGCCCCGCGAGGGATTGGAATTCGTCCATGACCCTATCATCGGGACCGGGGATGGCCGGCGCAAGGCCGGGCGTCGACGGAAAGGTTGGCGCTGCGCCCGGCAAGGCCTATCTGGACCGGGAGTTTGACCTTCACACCCCTGCTCCGGAGCCTGCCATGACTGTCCAGATCGGCGACCGCATCCCCTCGGCCACCCTGACCCGCGCCACCGATGACGGCCCGAAGCCCGTCTCGACCGACGAGGTCTTCGCCGGCAAGACCGTCGCGCTGTTCGCCGTGCCCGGCGCCTTCACCCCGACCTGTTCGGCGCGCCACCTGCCGGGCTTCAAGGATCACCGCGAGGATCTGGCCGGCAAGGGCGTCGACACCGTCGCCTGCCTGTCGGTCAACGACGCCTTCGTCATGGGCGCCTGGGCGGACAGCCAGGGTATCGGCAAGAACGACATCGTCATGCTCGGCGACGGCAACGGCGACTTCACCCGCGCCCTCGGCCTGTCGATGGACGCCAAGGGCTACGGCATGGGCGAGCGGTCGCAGCGCTATTCGATGATCGTCAGGGACGGCGTGGTCGAACAGCTCAATGTCGAGCAGCCGGGCGAGTTCAAGGTGTCGTCGGCGGAGCATCTGCTGTCGCAGCTCTGAAGAGGGCGCCATCGCTCGCCGCGCGGCGGCTCGCTGCATGGGCCCGGCGTGAGCGCCAGGGTCGTGCGATGACCACCGACGTCTTCACCCCCGAACAACGCAGCGCCGTGATGCGGCGGGTGAAGGGACGCGACACCGGCCCGGAACTGGCCGTGCGGCGCATCCTGCGGGCCGCGGGGATCGGGTACCGGCTCGGCGGCGCCGGCCTGCCCGGCCGGCCAGACCTGGTCATGAAAGGCCGGCGCACCTTGCTGTTCGTGCACGGCTGTTTCTGGCACGGTCACGACTGTCCGCGAGGCGCCCGCAAGCCCAAGGCCAACGCCGGCTACTGGAGCGCCAAGATCGCCCGCAACCGGGATCGGGACGAGGCGGCGCGTTCGGCCCTTCAGTCGGCCGGCTGGCGGGTGGTCACGGTCTGGGAATGCGGGATGAAGGCGCCGGATTTCGGCGACCGGCTGGTCACGGCGGTGCGCGATCAGGCGGCGGCGGTCTCGATCCCGGCCTCGTCTTCCGACTGAGCCATGGCCATCACATGGTTGATGGCCCCCAGCAGCATCGGCGGGGTGATTGGTTTCGGCACGAAATAGGTCATGCCGGCCTCGGTGCAGGCGGCGATGTCTTCCGGGGCCGTATCCGCCGTCACCGCGATGACAGGGACATGGGCGTTGGGTCCGCCGCCGGCGCGGATTCGGCGGGTCGTCTCGCGACCGTCGAGTTCCGGCATCCGCACGTCCATGAAGATCAGGTCGAAGCTGGAGGTCTCGCAGATCTTCAGCGCCGCCATGCCGTCGGCCGCCGTGTCGATGTCGCAGCCGAGCGGCTGCAGGATCAGCTGGATGGCGCGGCGGTTGATGTCGTGGTCGTCGACGACCAGAACCCGCATCGGGCGGCCTTCGTCCTCTTCCACGCCGCCGGACGGGGCGGGGGCGGCAGCGGCGGGGGCGCCGGCCTCGCCCCGCGCCGCCGGCAGCGACGGCGCCGCCGGGGCCGGCGGGGCCGGAGCCGCCGGCCGGCTCGACGGGCGGGTCGACAGCGCCCGGGCGACGGCGTCGCGGCTCTCCTGGTCGAGCGCCGGAGCGATCGCGGTCTCGGCCTGCGCCGCTTCCAGGCGCAGCGACAGGGTGAAGCTGGCGCCCTCGCCCACGCTGCTGCGGGCGGTCAGTCGGCCGCCCATCAGTTCGACCAGGTGCCGGCTGATCGACAGGCCCAGACCGGTGCCGCCGTGCCGCGCGCTGACGCCGTCGGCGGTCTGGTCGAAGGGCGTGAACAGCCGCGCCAGCTGGTCGTCGGTCATGCCCGGCCCGGTGTCGATGACATCGATCAGCACGGCATGGCCGCCGGTATCCTCGGGCCAGACATTGAGCCGCAGGGTGATCGACCCCTCGGCTGTGAACTTCATGGCGTTGGAGCGCAGGTTGTGGAGCACCTGCCGCAGCCGCATCGGATCGCCCCGCACCGCCGACGGCACGGTGGCGGCGCCCTCGATGCGCAGTTTCAGGCCCTTGGCCCGGGCCGGGCCGCGCCATAGTCGGGCGGACTGGTTCAGAAGGTCGCGCAGGTCGAAGTCCACCGCGTCGACGGTCATATGCCCGGCCTCGAGCTTGGCATGGTCGAGCAGATCGTCGAGCAGGGCCTTCATCATGAAGCCGGCGTCGCTGATGAGCCGGGCCTGCGCCCGCGCCGCGCGGTCTGTCGCGCCGCGCTCCAGCTCGGCCGAGCCGGTCAGGATGGCGCTGATCGGCGTGCGCAGATCGTGGCCCACGGCGGCGAGGAAGGCGCTGCGGCCTTCCATGATCCGCTCGGCCTCGGCGCGTTTCTCTTCGGCCTCGATGCGCGCGGCGCTTTCCGAGATACGGGCCTGGTTCATGCGCTGCCAGGTCGACAGGCAGTAGGTGATGAACACCCCCACCGCGACCGCGGCCGCCGTCACGAAGGCGGGAGACGCCCCGTGCGCGGCCATGAAGAACGGCGTCGAGGCGAGATAGAGGAACTGCGGCGTCACCGTCAGCACCAGCACCGACATCGAGCGTGGCGCATTGATCATCGAATAGATGGCCCCGGCCGACAGCAACATGGAGGCGCAGATGCCGCCCATGGCGCCGCCCGCCATCCACAGCGGGATGGCCAGGCTGCCGAAATAGCCGGCGTTGATGGTCAGCATGGCGTAGCCGGCGAACCGGCGAATACCGCGCAGGCGCTCGGTCTTGCCGTCATTGACCGGGCCGAACACCCACAGGTCGACCACCTGCACCGCGAAATAACCCAGCACCCAGGCGGCGCTCACAGACCAGCCGAGCAGGGGACTGAACACGAGCGCGCAGGCCGCGGCCATGCCCAGCCGCTGCAGCAGCGCCTTGCGCCTCTGGCGGATGGCGCCGGCCCAGGAATCCTGGGCGGCGGCAGGCGTGCTGGCTTTGGCGATCGCCATTCGGCTCCCCCCGGACCGGGCGAACTCGCCCATGCGCCATCATCCCCGGCTTGCCCTAACGCTCCGTCAACGGGCGCTTCCAACGGCCTCCGCCGCTGTGGAAAAGCCGTCGGCCCTGAGCCGCGCGGCGAGCTCCCGCTTGATCCGCCCGACCAGTCCGGGGCCTTCGAAGACCAGGGCGCTGTAGACCTGCACCGCCGAGGCTCCGGTGCGAAGGCGGTCATAGGCCTCGGCCCCGGAGTCGATCCCGCCGACGGCGATCAGGGGCAGCCGGCCGGCGGCGGCTTCGGCGGCCGCGCGCAGGGCGGCGCGCGCCTTCGGCTTCAGCGGCGCGCCCGACAGCCCGCCGGACTCGTTCCGCTGTGCAGAGCGCAGGCTGTCCGGCCTGTCCAGGGTGGTGTTCGACACGATCAGGGCGTCGATGCGGTGGTCGAGGGCGGCCTCGACGATCAGTCCGATCTCCGCGGCCGTCAGGTCGGGTGCGATCTTGAGAAACACGGGCGTCGGATCGCCCGCCCGGGCTTCGGCGAGGCGGCCGAGCAGATCGTCCATGGCGGCGCGTCCCTGCAGGTCGCGCAGGCCCGGCGTGTTGGGCGAGGAGACATTGACGGTGACGTAGTCGGCCAGTCCCTTCAGCCGCTTCAGCCCGGCGACATAGTCGGCGGCCTTGTCGTCCGTGTCCTTGTTGGCCCCGAGATTGGCGCCCACGACGGCGCCGGGGGAGCGGCGCGAGAGGCGGTCGGCGAAGGCCTCCAGACCGTCATTGTTGAACCCCATCCGGTTGATGATCGCGGCGTCCTCCGACAGCCGGAACAGGCGGGGCCGGGGATTGCCGGGCTGGGCCCGTGGCGTGACCGAGCCGCATTCAACGAAGCCGAACCCCAGCCGCGCCAGCCCGCGCAGGGCCTCGCCATTCTTGTCGAGACCCGCGGCCAGTCCGACCGGATTCGACAGCCGCAGGCCGGCCACGGTGGTCGCCAGCACCGGGTCGTCGGCCGGGGCGGCGGGCAGGGGAACCCGCTTCAGGGCCCCGATCGCCAGCCGGTGCGCCGTCTCGGGGTCAAGCGTCCGCAACAGGGCGGCGCCGATGTCGGTCATGGCCATCCCGTCGCTCCGTCCTCGAAGATCATCGTCCCGTCGTCCCGCACCGCCAGCATCCGTTCCGCGAGCACCGCCGCCATCGGAAGCGGCCCGTACAGATGCGGGAACAGGTCGCCGCCGCGTGACGGCTCCCAGCGCAAGGCCGCGCCAAGGGCGCCCGGATCGATCGACGCCAGCACGAGCCCGTCGCGGCCCGCATAGTGGCGCCGCGCCGTCTCCGCCAACTGGGCGGCCGTGGACATGTGGATGTAGCCGTCGGCGCGGTCGACGGCCGAGCCCTCATAGGCCCCCGACGCCCGCGCCCCGGCCCATTCCCTGCGTTCGGCCAGCTTGTAGATCGGCTCGCTCATGCGCCGGCGACGTCGCGCGGCAGCAGCCAGCCGTCCAGAACGGGCCGACCGGCCGCGTCCACGCTGAAGATCGCCGCCGCTCCGGGCGGAAAGCCCCCGGTCATCCGGTCGAGCACGGACGGCGAGGCGGCGCTCTCGATCAGATATTCGACGGCCAGCAGATGGACGCCCGGATTGTGGGCCACCACCATCAGGCAGCCGGCCTCGTCCTCGACCTCCTCGACCAGGCGGCGGAGGAGGTCGGACCCGCCGTTGAACAGGGGCTCGTCGTCACGGATCTGGACGTCGCCGAAAGCGTCGTGGAGCAGATCCCAGGTCTGGCGCGTCCGCGCCGCCGGCGACACCAGGGCGAGGTCAGGGCGCAGGCCGCGCGCCGCCAATGCCCGGCCCATGGCCGCGGCGTCGGCGCGGCCGCGCGTCGACAGGGCGCGATCGCGGTCGCGGCCCGAACCGGCGGACCGTTCGGCCTCGGCATGCCGCATCAGGATCAGTTTCTGCATGCCCGCCCTGTAGGGCCGGCCGGGCG
>JAAXIW010000015.1 GCA_012270135.1 Brevundimonas sp.
CCCCTCTTCCCTCCCACCCCCCCCCGCGCTGCTCCGCCCCCTCGCCCGCCAGCCAGTCGAAGAAGCCCGCATCGCAGATCAGGCCGTGCTTCAGCACCTCCGCCCAGCCCGAGCGCAGCTGACGCTCAGGCAGGGTCGCCAGCACCTCGATGTCGGCCAGCACCAGCCTCGGCTGATGGAAGGCCCCAACCAGATTCTTGCCGCGCGGCGTGTCGATGGCGGTCTTTCCTCCGACCGAAGAATCCACCTGGGCCAGCAGGGTCGTCGGGACCTGCACGAAATCGATGCCGCGCATGAACAGGGCCGCGGCCAGGCCGGCCAGATCGCCGACCACGCCCCCACCCAGGGCCACCACCACATCCTTGCGGTCCAGCTGGAAGGCCAGCATCCGGTCGATGACCCGCTCCAGCTCGGCGAACGACTTGGACCCCTCCCCCGGCGGCACGGTCAGCAGACGCCCATGGATGCCCGCTGCCTTCAGCGACGCCAGCGCCGCCTTGCCGTGCAGCCCCGCCACCGTCTCGTCGGTGATGACCACGGTCCGGCCCTGCGCCAGCGGGGTCAGGCGCGCACCCAGCTCGGCCAGCGGGCCCCGGCCGACAATCACCTCATAGGGCCGGAAGTCGCCGCCCGAGACGGTCACGGTCGTGGTCATGTCCCCGCCTCCGGGGCATGGGCGGCGAAATGGGCTTCCAGCGCCTTGACGATGGCCTCGACCGCCTGGGCATGGGCGCCGCCCGCCACATCGACGACCAGGTCGGCGGTCGCATAGACGGGGTAGCGGACATCCGCCATGGCTTGCAGCGCCGTCAGCGGGTCACGCCCGCGCAGCAGGGGGCGGGTGTCGCGCCGTTGCACCCGCTGTGCCACCGTCTCCAGATCGGCCCGCATCCACACCGTCACGGCCCGCTCCTTGAGCAGGGCGCGGGTTTCCGGATTGAGGATCGCCCCGCCGCCGGTGGCCAGCACCATGCGCGGTCCTTCCAGCAATCGCTTCATCACCCGCGCCTCGCCGGCGCGGAACTCGGCCTCTCCGAGCTTGGCGAAGATGTCCGACACCGTCATGGCCGCCGCCGCCTCGATCTCGACGTCCCCGTCGGCGAACGGCAGATCCAGCTGCCTCGCAAGCCGGCGTCCCACCGTCGATTTCCCGACCCCCATCAACCCGACCAGCGCTATGGTGCGGCGATGGAGCGGAATCGCCCCGTCACCCGTCACGACCGGCCTCGCGTGAGGCGGACGGACGGCGGCTGAGCGAGCGGAGACAGGCAAGGCGGCATGATCCGACCACCCTTTACACCAGGCGCCGCCGACGCAAAGCGGTCCCGCGCATGACCACCCCGCAGGTCGAGGCCTTTCTGGAGATGATGGCGGTCGAGCGCGACGCCTCGCCCCACACCCTGTCGGCCTACGCCCGCGACCTCGCCGACGCCGAAACCGCCATGCCGGCCGGCCTCATGCGGGCCGACGAGGCCGCCATCGAAGCCTGGTACGCCGGGCTCGCCGTTCGCGGCCTGTCCGCCGCCACCCAGGCCCGCCGCCGCTCCGCCGTCCGCCAATTCTACCGTTTCGCCCTCGGCGAGGGCTGGCGCACCGACGATCCGTCGCGCCGCCTCGACGCCCCGAAACAGGGGCGCGGCCTGCCGAAGACCCTCAGCCGCGACGAGGTCGAGCGCCTGCTGGCCGCCGCCTCGGCCCGCGACGGCGCGGCCGGCCTGCGCCTCGTCGCCCTCGTCGAACTGGCCTACGCCTCCGGCTTGCGCGTCTCCGAGCTGCTGGCGCTACGCGTCGAGGCCGTGCGCCGCGATCCGGCCTTTCTGATCGTGCGCGGCAAGGGCGGCAAGGAACGGCTGGCCCCGCTCAACGCGACCGCCCGCGAGGCCGTGAAAGCCTGGCTCGTCGCCCGCGACGCCGCCCGCCCGGAACAGGCCCCCGACAGCCCGTGGCTGTTCCCATCCGCCTCGGCCAGGGGCCACCTGACCCCCCGCCGCTTCGCCCAACTTCTCGACCTGGCCGCGATAGACGCCGGCGTCGACCCCGCTCGCGTCAGCCCCCACGTCCTGCGCCATGCCTTCGCCACCCATCTGCTGGAAGGCGGCGCCGACCTGCGCGTGGTCCAGACCCTGCTCGGCCATGCCGACATCGCCAC
>JAAXIW010000016.1 GCA_012270135.1 Brevundimonas sp.
CGACATAGCGCTGCAGCTCGGCAATGCCGGCCTCGGCCAGGCGCATGCGGTGACGCCCCTCGAAGGTGAAGGGCTTGGTCACCACGCCGACCGTCAGGATGCCGCGGTCGCGGGCGCATTTGGCGATGACGGGGGCCGCGCCGGTGCCGGTACCGCCGCCCATGCCGGCGGTGATGAACACCATGTGGGCGCCGTCCAGATGACCGTAGATCTCCTCGGCCGACTCCTCGGCGGCGTTCATGCCGACCTCGGGGTGGGCGCCGGCGCCCAGACCCTGGGTAATGGTCTCGCCCAGCTGGACGCGGCGGTCGGTCTTGGCGAACGACAGATGCTGCGCGTCGGTGTTGGCGACGACGAACTCGACCCCCTCGAGGCCGGCGTCGATCATGTTGTTGACGGCGTTGCCGCCCGCGCCGCCGACGCCGAACACGACGATCCGGGGCTTCAGTTCCGTGTGTTGCGGACGCACCAGCGAGAGAGACATATGTTCCGACCTTGAATTCCGACCCTGCCCTGCAGTCCCGATGCGAAAACCCCGCCGATTCGCATTGGTTATGAGCGCGTTAAGGAAACACCCCATCTGCTTAAGGGAGTGTTACCGGATAGGCTGAGTCGGGCTCGGGGCCACGGAATTCGTTAACCTTCGCAGCAGATTTCAGTCTGTGGACAACGAAAAAGGGCGGCTCTCGCGAGCCGCCCTTTCCGTCGTCGGGTCCGAGGGTCTTACCAGGGACGGTAGTTCAGGCCGATGTTGAAGCGACGGCCGTAGGGGTCGAACGTCGAGGCGAAGCCCAGATAGGCCGGCGGCTCGGCGTCGAAGAGGTTGGTGACGTTGGCCCGCAGGGTCAGGTCGTCACGCAGGTCGTACCGGATGGCGAAATCATGCCGGACGAAGTTCCCGGTCTTGTTCCACTCGTACGGCTGGGTGTCCAGGTTGCCGGTGGCGACCAGGTCGCGGTTCTTTTTCAGGTCCTGCGACGTCGCCCAGGCGGCCGTCCAGGGCATGGCCAGGACGTCGTTCGGACGCCAGGTCAGACGCGAGACGAACTCCACCCGGGGGAAGAACACGCTGCTGGTCGAGTCCGTGAACAGGTTGGGGTTCGTCGGATCGGTGAAGTTCTTCTGGTCGATCAGCCACAGGCCGCCGAGGCTGTAGGAGAAGCGGCCCCAGTTGCGGCCGAACGCCTCCTCGGTGTCGAGGGAGTAGTTGACCGTGAAGTCCAGACCGCGGGTCTCCAGCTTCGACCGGTTGATCGGGCCGAGGATGAAGCCGCCGATCGGGTCGCCGGCCGGCGCGCCGACCTTGAACACGTCGAACGGATCGCCGGTGTTCGGGTTGTTCCGGAACACCAGGGCGCAGGTCTGGGCGTTCAGCTGGGCGCCGTCGACGCAGTCGTCGGCGAGGAACTGACCACCCGGGGTGATGACCACGTTGTTGACGGTGATCTCGTAGTAGTCGAGCACCAGCGACAGGTTCGGGAACATCCGCGGCGCGATCACCGTCGAGAACGTGAAGGACTCCGATTCCTCCGGGTTCAGGCCGGTATTGCCGCCCAGCACCGAGGCGATGCCGGCGTAGGCGTTCGGACGGTAGTCGTCCGCCTGGGTGACCGTGGTCGAGCCGAAGTCGTAGGTCAGGCCCTTGGCCGCGGCCAGCTGGGTGCAGTTGGCGATGCGGTTGGCCTTGACCTGCGCGGCGTTCTCACCCTGGAAGTTGGCGATGACGCCGGTATGGCAGGGATCCACGAAGCCGTTGACGAAGGTCTGGGTGAACGGCCGGAACCCTTCCGTCAGGGTCGGCGCACGGAACGAGGTGTTGTAGCTGGTCTTGAAGCTGATGTCCCGGATCGGACGGTAGACCAGGTTCACGCCGTAGACGTCGCCCTCGCCGGCGGTCGTGTAGTCGAACGCGCGGTACGAAGCGCTGAGTTCGGCGTACTCGCCCATCCAGGAGTCCCGCAGCAGCGGCAGCGACATTTCCGCGAACCACTCTTCGGACTCATACTCCGCCGGCAGGAAGTCGGCGCCGGTGTTGAGCTGAAGCACGCGGCCGGCGGTGTCGGCGCTGCGGCCGCTGCCCTGCGTGATCTCGCGGCGGTATTCCGCGCGGACCGCGAGGCCGAGCGGGCCGGCGCCCCAGATGG
>JAAXIW010000099.1 GCA_012270135.1 Brevundimonas sp.
CGTGCACTGCCTGCTTGGCCAGCGTCAGCTCGGCCTGGTCCTTGTCGAGGATGCGCAGCACGACCCGCTCGCCGGCGCGCGACGGCAGGGTCGAGACCCGGACGTCCAGCGTCTTGCCCCCGAGGGCCAGCGGGATGCGGCCGTCCTGGGGCACCCGCTTCTCGGCGATGTCGAGGCGGGCCATGACCTTGATCCGGGAGACCAGAAGCGGCGCGATCCGCGGGCTGAGCGACAGCGCCTCGCGCAGCACGCCGTCGACGCGCATCCGCACCGTCAGCGCGCTCTCGAACGGCTCCAGATGGATGTCGGAGGCGCCCGCCCGCACCGCCTCGGCGATGACGCCGTTGATCAGGCGGATGACCGGCGCGTCGTCGGCCGTGTCGAGGAGGTCGGCGGCGGCGGGGATGTCGTCGATCAGACTGCCCAGCCCCGAAGGCATGTCCAGATCATCGCCGGCCGCGGCGTTCAGGTGATCGCCGGCGTAGACCTGCGACAGCCGCCGGTCGAACTCCGCCCGGCTGAGCCGTTCGATGCGGAGCGGCCGTCCGAGCGCCCGGCGGGTCTCGACCAGGGCCGCCGGATCGGCTCCCTCGCGCAGGCCGACCACGGCGATGTCCCCCGCATCGAGCAGGATGACGCCGTGCCGCTTGGCGAAGCCGTAGGGCAGGGTCGGATTGACGAGGGTGATCATGCCGCCCTCACTCGATGACGGCCAGCGCGGCCGGCGGCTGGGTGCGCATGTAGTCGCGCAGCATTTCGTCGAGGCTGGGCTCGACGCCCGGCGCGTTGTTGAGCTGCTGGCGGCGCATGTAACCCCAGCGGTCGGCGCTGAGCGCCTGGGCGTCCGCCGGCGTCCGGATGATGGTCGGGCGGATGAAGACCATCAGATTGGTGCGGCCGCGCTGGCGGCTGGTCGAACGGAACAGGCCGCCGAGAACCGGCAGGTCGCCCAGCCCCGGCACCTTGTCGACCGACAGCCGGTCGTTCTGGTCCAGCAGACCGCCGGCGACCGCGATGTCCCCGTCGTCGACGACGAGAGTCGTCTCCAGTTCGCGCTTGTTGAGCACCAGATCGCTGGCCGAGTTCGACAGCACGCCGTTGATGCTCGACACCTCCTGACGCAGGGACAGGGTGATCGAACCGCCGGCGTTGATCTGGGGGCGGACGATCAGCTTGACGCCGATGTCCTGGCGCTGGGTCGTGCGGAACGGGTTGGAGTTGCCGTCGAGCAGGGTCTCGCCTGTGGTGATCGGCACCTCCTGCCCGACGAGGATGGTCGCCTCCTCGTTGTCGAGGGTCATCAGCGACGGGGTCTGCAGCAGGTTCGAGCCGTCATCGGTCTTGGCGGCGTTGATGATGAAGCCGAACAGGCCGTCGCCGATGCGGCCTCCGCCGCCGCCGACGAAGCCGTTGGCCCCGAGCAGGCTGTTGATCGCCAGGCTCTGGAGCTGCTCTCGCAGCGGGTCATCCTCGTCCAGCCGACCGGCGGCGCCGCCGCCGGCGATGGGAAGCAGCGGCGCGGCGCGGTCGGACCAGTTGGTCAGGCCGACGGGATTGCCGTCCTCGCCCGCCAGCAGCCACTGGACGCCCAGTTCGCGCACCGCGTTGTCGCTGAGTTCGACGACGATGGCCTCGATCAGCACCTGCTGGCGGCGCTGGTCGAGCTGGCGGATGACCTCCGCCAGCATGCGCTGGGTGTCGCCCGAAGCCGAGATGACCAGGGCGTTGGCGCCGGGGAAGCGGGCGATGGTGGCGCGCTGGCCCGGGACCGGCGCCACGGCGGCCGACGGCGCGGGCGCCGCATCGACCCCGGCGCCGCTTCCGACCCCACCCCGGCCGCCCGTCGGGGGCGCGTTCGCGGTGGCGGCGGGGACCGGCTGGCCGAAGATCTGCTGCAGCACCGGCAACAGGGCCTCGGCGTCGGCGTGCTCGAGGAACACCACCTTGACGTCGTCGGCCGACTGGGCGCGGCGATCGAGATCCTCGATCAAGGGCAGCACCCGCGCCACGGCCGAGGGATCGCCGCGCAGCACCACCGAGTTCGAGCTCTCGACCGGCGTCACCGACACCATCCCCTGCCCCGGCTGTCCGCCCGGCGGGGCCAGTACAGTCTGCAGCACGGCGGCGATCTCGCG
>JAAXIW010000085.1 GCA_012270135.1 Brevundimonas sp.
CTGAACCGTCGGCAGATGCCGTCGCAATCGCGCGGGGCCCGTTCGATCAGCCGGGCGCGGCGGCCGGTGCGCTCGGCCGCCATCAGGGTGGAGCCGGAGCCGCCGAACGGGTCGAGCACGATCTCGCCGCGCAGGCTGACGTCGAGGATGGCGTCCGCGATCATGCCGACCGGCTTGGGCGTGACGTGCAGTTCGGCCTCCTTGCCGCGCTCGGCGTGGAAGCCCGAGGCGCCCGGGTAGCGCCAGACGTTGGTGCGGTAGCGGCCCTCGCCGCCGAGGCCGAAGGTGTTGATATGGGCCGCCTGGCCCTTCTTGAACGCGAAGCAGAGCTCGTGCTGGCTGCGGTAGAAGGCCCCCATGCCGGCGTTCGGCTTGGCCCAGACGATCAGGTTCTTCAGCGGTCCGATCACCGCCTGGCCGGCGCCCAGCACCTCGGTGATGTGGCGCCAGTCCATGAAGACGTAGTGGATCGAGCCGTCGACGGCGAAGCGGGCGGCCAGGCCGAGCGTCGTGTTGAGGAAGCCGGTGAACTCTTCCGGCGTCATTTCGCCGGCGGCCATCGCGAACTCGCGGGCGTTGGCCTTCCGCTTGGTGATGTGACCCTTGACCGGGACGTTGTAGGGCGGGTCGGTGAACACCATGCGGGCGGCTTCGCCGGCCATCAGCCGCTCGAAGGTCTCCGGCTGACGGGCGTCGCCGCAGATCAGGCGGTGCGGGCCCAGCAGCCAGACGTCCCCCGGGCGGGTGACGGCGACGGCCTGGACCTCCGGGATGACCTCGTCCTCGGGCGCGTCGGGGTCGATCGGGTCGACCATCAGGCGGTCGAGCTCGACGGGGTCGAAGCCCAGCGCCTCCAGCGGGAAGTCGAGGTCGAAGGCGGAAAGTTCGGTCAGTTCGAACTTGAGGATGTCCTCGTCCCAGCTGGCGAGGGTCGCCAGCTGATTGTCGGCCAGCATGTAGGCGCGCTGTTCCTCCGGCTTGAGGTGGGCCAGCGAGATCGCCGGGATCTCGCTCAGCCCCGCCGCGCGAGCCGCCTCCAGCCGCGCTTCTCCGGCCAGCACGACATCGCCCGTGCCGATGATGACCGGGGCGGTGAAGCCGAAGGCGCGGATCGAGGCGGTGAGGCGGGCGATCTGCTCGGGCGGGTGCAGCCGCGCGTTGCGGCCCTTGACCTTGAGGTCATCGAGCCGGCGCGGCCGGACGTCGAGGCCCGGCAGGTCGAGCCGGGGCGGGGGGAGGGAGGCGAGGTGTTTCGGCATGGGCCGCTCCTTTCAAGGTGAGCGGTCAGCCGATCAGATTCAGGGAATTCAGAATTCAGAGAGTCTGTACCGGGGGCTTCTTTCGCGCCCGCAGGCACTCGGCAAGCGCCGCGGAGATGGCGCTGTCGGCCGTCTCGCCGTCTACGGCCCGAATGCAGGCGGTCACGAACCCGCCGGCGCGCGACTGCGGGGCCTGTTCGTAGAGGGCGTTCTTCCTGTTCGAGTGGGTCGCATGGCGACCCGAACAGGCTTCGTACAGGTGGATCAGGCGCGAGACCGTCCACCGCAGCTCCTCGTCCTTGCGCGGCCCGTTGGCGACGGCGAACCCGGCCGTGAGCGCCTCGCGAAGCTCGCTTACGTCGAACGCCTCAAGGTCGGTCGCCTCGCGGCCCGACTGACGCGCAGCGATGCGGACCAGCGCAACATGCACCTGGAAACCGGCTTCGCCGCCAAGGTCGCGGATCATGGCGTCGATCAGCGCGCGGCCTGTGCGATCGCTCGATGGGAGACGATCAAGCGCCTTGCGAAGGGCCCTGATCGACCCGTTATCCTGTGAGGTGGTCGGCGTGAGCCTGGCCTGGGCTCGCGCCGCGTGATGGTCGGCGAGTATGAGATCAAGGTCTGCCCGGCCCTTTCCGTTGAGCGTCGGGCCGACCTCGGCCCAGAGCTCGTCGGGCGCGCCGGTCAGGTCGACGGGGTGAACGCCATCCCGGCCGATGGATGTTGCGACGACGCGAGGCATGCCTGACAGGCTGGCTGAGTCGCGGATTGGCCGCCAGTCCGACTGGACTTCCGCCACGCCGGAAGCATTCGTCGCCTCATGCCCGAAGATGACGAAGACGAACGTTTCGACCGCCTGCTGGAGGCGCT
>JAAXIW010000158.1:0-339 GCA_012270135.1 Brevundimonas sp.
CTCGTCGCCGGTGAGGTCGAGGAAACCAGTTGTGTTTAAGTCGACGCTGTCGCGGACGGCGTGGATGCAGGCGGCGAGATTGGCCGAGGTGCGGCGCTCCTCGTCCATGACGCCGACCTTGATCGTGTGGCGGGCGAGGCCGAGGAGGTCCTCGACGGCGTCGAACAGGGCGTCGGTGAAGCCGCACTCCTCGGGGCCGTGCATCTTGGGTTTGACGATGTAGACGGAGCCGGCGCGGCTGTTGCGGAGGGCGCCGGTTCCGCGCAGGTCGTGCATGGCGATCAGGCTGGTGACGAGGGCGGCGAGGATGCCTTCGGGGGCCTCCGCGCCGTCGGGCCG